>CAXBPL010000063.1:0-14647 GCA_963977615.1 uncultured Polaribacter sp.
CAAAAAATTTGGCCAAAATTCATACTTTATAAAAATTGCCATTTTTGGATTTACAGTTGCTATAAATTTTTGGGCATTCGCTTTTGAATCTAAAGGTAAATAGCAAACAACATCTGCTAACTTATAATTTTTTCTAATTTCATATCCTGAAGGAGAAAAGAAAGTAACTAGGATTTTGTGACTTTTATGGCTTTTTTTTAATTCTTCTATAATAGGAATTGCTTGCTCAAATTCTCCTAAAGAAGCAGCATGAAACCAAATAGTTTTAGCGTTTTTTAGAGAGGAAATTTTATGAAAAGTTTGCTTTCTACCATCAACAAAAAGTTTCATTTTTTTACTGAAGATTGTTGCAATTTTTAAAAAAAATGTTGCTACAAAAACAAATATATTATACAAAAAATTCATAACCGTAAAAGTACGAAAATGAGCGAGTAGTAATCACAAAAAAAAGTTACTCTTTTATGAGTAACTTTATTTATTACAACAATGTTAAAATTTAGTGTCCCCCAACATTCAAGTTTAAAGTATTGTTATAAGTATTATAAAAGTAATTAAAATTAACACTTTATCATACAAAAATGTTCCGAAACCTATTTATTATGTTCTGAATACTAATATATTAGAGTAAATTAATCGTTTTTACTAAATCTTTATTGTATTTTTTACTTACTGGCAATAATACATCCTTGATTTTTACGGTATTAGATTTTATTTGTTCTAAGTGTTTTACGTTGATAATAAAACTTCTATGAATCCTCACAAAATTTTTATTTAACTTACTAAGAATATCATTTAAACTACCTCTAACAACAAGTTTTTGTTCGTTAGTTTTAAAAATTTCTGTATAAACGTGTGCGCTTTTTAAATATAAAATATCATCAAAAATAATTTTATTATAATTGCCTTTATCTTTTATAAAAAGAGCGTTTTTAGGCACAACCTCTTCTTGATTATCTTTTGTAATTTTCTCTGAAAAATTATGTAAAGCAATCTCTATAGATGTAAATAATTCTTCTCTTGAAAAAGGTTTTATTAAATATCCATTTGGCAAAGTTTCTTTTGCTAAATTTAAAGTAGGTAAATCTGAATTTGCCGTTAAAAACACAAACGGAAAATTGTATAAACTTCTAATTTGCTGTGCTATATGAATCCCCGTTTTTTTACCTGACAAATTAATATCCAAAATCGCAAAATCAGGTTGCTCTTTTTGTATAGCAAGCATTGCTTCTGTGTAGTTTATAGCTGGCTCTAAAGTTTCATAACCTAAATCCCTTAGAGTTTTACAAACGTTATCTGCAATAAGAATTTCGTCTTCTACTACTAATATTTTTATTTTTTTCATTTTAGTTTTTCTGCAAAATAAAATTAATTCTTATCATAAAAAATACTTTTATACTATGTCCTGATTGAACTTGTTAGTTGTATTTAATCTCCTAAAATTATTCAATTTGGTTTCGAGAACTTGAATCTTTAAAAGTAAGTTCAAACCTAGTACCAGGTTCTCTAATAAGCACAAAAGTACCATGAAGTTGCTTAATCAATCTTTTTACTAATTTTAAACCTATACTTTTAGAAGTTTCTATATTGAAATCTTTAGGAATACCAACTCCATTGTCTTCAATTATTAATTTATAAGATGAATCATTTTGCTTTTCAATTGCTATTAAAATTTTATTTATTTCATTTTCTCTACCTTTAAAAGCATATTTGCAAGTATTTGTAATTATTTCGTTAATAATTAAACCTAATGGGATTGCAGTCTCAATATCTAAGAAAATATCTTTAACCTTAATTTCTTTAATAACTTTTATTTCTGATTGATGAACAAATGAAATTTCGTTAATTAATGATATTATATAATCGTTAAAATCGATAAAATCACCTTCGCTTCTGTAAAGTTTTTGATGGATTAAAGCCATCGATTTTATTCTGTTTTTACCATCGTTAAACAATCTAATTGCTTTTTCATCTTCTAATTCTTCCGATTGAAATTCTAACAAACTAGTGATTACTTGAAAATTATTTTTTACTCGATGATGCACTTCTTTAATCAGTAATTCTTTTTCACCTAAAGCATTTTTAATTATGCTATTTTTATGTGTTAGTTCTTTTGATTGTTTTCTGATTTTTAAAATAACAAGTAAACAAATAATTAGAAATACGCTTACCAAAATTATAATAATTGCATAAAGCTTATTTTTTTCTTTTTCGTATTCAACTTTTTTTTCTGTAGCTTTTACAGCTTGTTCTATATTAAAGTTTGCTAATGACTTAGATAACTCTTCTGAATAAATTTTCTTAGTAAGCTCTACCTCTTTGGTTTTATACTCCATCGCTTTTACTAAAAAACCTTCCTTTTCTAGAATTTTTGAGCTTGAATTGTATAATCTGTTTAAGTCGTTTGTGTTTATATTTTTTGACAGTTTTTCAAATTCATCAACTAAAGAAGGCATATCTTCAACATTAAATTTTTTGAAAATTTGATTTCTTATAGATAAATCATCTTCTGATCTATTAATTAATTTTATATAAAGTGTATAGGTGTATAATCTTGTATCAGCATCAACATTTAAAATATCTATAAGATGAAAAACTCTCTCATAATTAGCTCCTCTAAAGATATAAGCATCAATTAAATGCTCTACAACTGCATGATAGTAAGCACTCTTTTTTGGTAATTCCTTTTCGATTTCTAAACTTTCTTCACTAACTTTTATATATTCATTTAGATTTCTCTCGAGCATTAAAAAGTCTGATAGATGATATAAAAAAGCTATTTCTAAATATTTATCTTTTAATTTCTTTGCATCCTCAAGGCTTTTTAGAGAAAGTGCTTTACCCTTTTCAATATTATTTTCAATTAAATACATCACTATTGGATGTGTTGTAATTTTTATTTTGGCTTTTAATACATCTTTATCAGAAGTATTAAATTTATTAATATAACTCTCAATTTTTTTTTGCTCTAAAGATGCCTTGTCTAAGCTAACTTTATCTCTTAATTCACTTATCTGCGTCCATTTGATATCAACATAATCTAAATCTATTTTTTTTGTATCTGTGGGTTCTTCTAAATAATTATTAATAAATAAAGAAACTTTATCGTAGTTTAATGAATTTAGTCCACCCATCCTATAAAGAAATTCATGCAAAAATGGATAGGGCACTTGTTGCTTATTCAGTAGTTTTTGGTAGTTTTCTATGTCCTTATCTTCTTTTAAGATATTTAAATAATAAGAAACAGAGTCTGTTTTATTTTCTACAATAAAAACCTCAATTTTAGTTTTAATATTATTATTTGAATCAGATTCTACTTGAGAAAAACTATAAAAAGAAAAAAATAATAAAAAGAATTTTACTGTTAACTTCATTTTTTGGTTGTTTTAAAGTCTAATATGAATTAAATAAAAACTTTATATTATTTGTAAAATATAAACAAAAAATCGCTTAAACAAATAAATGTTTAAGCGATTTTTAAAATATTTTTTAGAAACTTAATTTCTAAGCTTCGAAAGGAGTAATAGAAACATAAGATCTATTATTTCTTTTCTTACGGAATTCAACAACTCCATCAACCTTTGCATGTAAAGTATGATCTTTACCCATGTAAACGTTTTCTCCTGGATTGTGTGTAGTTCCTCTTTGACGAACAATTATATTTCCTGCAATTGCAGCTTGTCCTCCAAATATTTTTACACCAAGTCTTTTCGATTCTGATTCTCTACCATTCTTCGAACTACCTACACCTTTTTTATGTGCCATTTTCTTGAGTTTTTATAAGTTAAAGTTAAATTATAGTTGGTTATTTTTCAATACCACCATCTAATCTATCTTGTAATTCTTTTAATTCATCCCATTTACCATCAGCAGCTAAAGCAGCTTGTTTTGGCCAAGTATCTGTAACAATATGAGATAATCTTGAGCTTGCTTCTGTTAAGATTTCGCTTAATTTAGCAGCATCTGTTTTAGCTACTTTTGCAAAAGTATCTAAACCTGCACTTACTAAAGCTTCAGCAGCTTTAGGTCCTGCACCTTCAATTTTCTTCAAATCATCTCCTTTTTTAGAAGATTTTTTTGGAGCCGCTTTTTTTGTTTCAGCTTTTGGAGCTTCTTTTTTTGCAGCTTTTACTGAACCAGAAGCAGCAATAGATTCAATTTGAATCTCGCTTAAATACTGTCTGTGTCCATTTTTCTTTTGGTAACCTTTTCTTCTTTTCTTTTTAAAGACGATTACTTTATCACCTTTTAAATGACTTAAAATTTGAGCGGTTACTGATGCTCCTTCTATAGCTGGGGCGCCTAAAGTTACACTTCCTGCGTCATCAAGTAAAAGAACGTTATCAAAAGTTACTTTTGATCCTGCCTCTCCTTGTAAACGATGAACGTAAACTTTTTGGTCTTTTGCTACTTTAAACTGCTGCCCTGCTATCTCTACGATTGCGTACATACTAATTAGTTTTGCGTGTTTGTTGATATTAATGCATTTAACTTACTGAAAATGCGGATGCAAATATACATATTTTTTACAAATCAACAATAATACTATTTATTAAATATTTTAATTCTAAATTTCAAAATAATCATTGTATTTCACTCTTTTTTAAAAGGGCTTTATTATTTTTGATGCTGACGAGATTTTTTGAAGTTATTTTGTAACAATCAAACACACTTAGCGTCAAATTACTAATGTAAATTATTAACTAAATAAAAATCAATGAAGAAAAGTATTTTATCTCTTGCTTCTGCAATGTTATTTGTTTTTGCTACAAATGCACAAAAAGTAGAGTTTGAAGAGTATGATTTAAGTAATGGAATGCACGTTATTTTACACAAAGACACTTCTGCTCCAGTTGTTGTAACTTCTGTAATGTATCACGTAGGTGCAAAAGACGAACAACCAGGAAGAACAGGTATGGCTCACTTTTTTGAACACTTGTTATTCGAAGGAACAGAAAACATCGACAAAGGTGAATGGTTTAAAATTGTATCTTCTAATGGAGGTAGAAATAACGCCAATACTACAGATGACAGAACGTATTATTATGAAATTTTTCCATCAAACAAATTAGAATTAGGACTTTGGATGGAATCTGAACGTTTATTACACCCAATTATTAAACAAGGTGGTGTTGATACTCAAAACGAAGTTGTAAAAGAAGAGAAAAGGTTACGTGTAGACAATCAACCTTATTCTCGTTTTTTAGAATATGTGAAAGAAAATATCTTTAAAAAACATCCTTATAAAGGAACTACTATTGGTAAAATGGCAGATTTAGATGCTGCTACTTTAGAAGAGTTTTTGGCTTTTAACAAAAAATTCTACGTACCAAATAATGCTACTTTGGTAGTTGCTGGAGATATTGATGTGCCTGCTGCAAAGAAAATGATTCAAGATTATTTTGGACCAATTCCTAGAGGAGAAGAACTTACAAAGAGTTTTCCTCAAGAAGATCCAATAACTGAAGCAATGACTGCTAAAGGATATGATCCAAATATTCAAATACCAGCAATTATGGCTGCTTACAGAACACCATCTATGAAAACTAGAGATTCTAGAGTTTTAGATATGATTTCTTCTTATTTAAGTACAGGAAGAAGTTCTGTTTTATACAAAAAGTTAGTTGATGAGAAAAAAATGGCATTACAAGCTGGTGCAATTAATGCAAGTCAAGAAGATTATGGAACCTATATTTTATTTGGTTTGCCTCAAGGTGAAACGAAGTTAGGAGATATTATTGCAGAAATTGACGAGGAGATTGTAAAAATGCAAACGGAATTAATTTCAGAAAAAGATTTTCAGAAATTAAAAAATCAATTTGAAAACAATTTTGTAAACTCAAACTCAAGTGTAGAAGGTATTGCAAGTTCTTTAGCAACTTTTAATGTTTTATATGGAGATACAAACTTGATTAATACTGAGATTGAAATTTTCAGATCAATTACTAGAGAAGAAATTAGAGACGTTGCTAAGAAATATCTAAATCCTAATCAAAGATTAACTTTAGAATATTTACCAGAAGCAAAATAATAGCTAAAAAAGGTCGTGTATCGATTTTTATAAACAAGATATAAATTATGAAAACAAAAATTTTATCATTAGTAGCACTGTTTTTAACTACGTTCGCTATTAATGCACAAATAGATAGAAGTAAAATGCCAGAACCAGGACCAGATCCTGTTGTAAAGTTAGGTAAACCAGTAAAGTTTACTTTAGATAATGGTTTGAAAGTAATTATGGTAGAAAACCATAAATTACCAAGAATTTCTGCAAACTTAACAATCGACAATAAGCCTTATTTTGAAGGTGAAATTGCTGGAGTTTCTGGAATGATGGGAAGTTTATTAGGTAGAGGAACTACAAACATCACCAAAGATGAATTCAACGAAAAAGTAGATTTCTATGGAGCAAATGTTAGCTTTTTTAGTTCAGGTGCTTTTGCATCTTCTTTAACTAAATATTTTCCAGAAATTTTAGGATTAATGGCAGATGGAGTTCAAAACTCTCAATTTACGCAAGAAGAATTCGACAAAGAAGTTAATATTACTTTAGATGGTTTAAAATCTGACGAAAAGAATGTTACTTCTACTGCAAGAAGAGTAGAAAATGTTTTGACTTATGGTAGAAATCATCCATTTGGAGAATTTACATCAAAAGAAAGTGTAGGTAAAATTACATTAAATGATGTTGTAAATAATTACAATACATACTACAAACCTAACAATGCTTATTTAGTTATTGAAGGAGATATCAACCCAAAAGAAGCTAAAAAATTAGTTACTTCTTTATTTGCTGATTGGACAAAAGGTGCAATTCCAGCATACACAATGCCAGCAACTAATGATGTTGAAACTACAGAAATCGATTTTATCAATATGGATAATGCAGTACAATCTGAAATTGCAATTATCAATAATGTAGATTTAACTTTAGGTGATAAAGATTATTATGCAGCTTTAATGGCTAGTAATATTCTTGGTGGTGGTGGAACTGCTCGTTTATTTATGAACTTAAGAGAAGATAAAGGGTATACATATGGATCTTATGCTAGCTTAAGACAAGATAGATATGCAGGTTCTTTTAGAGCAACTGCTAGTGTTAGAAACACGGTTACTGATAGTTCTGTGGTTGAGTTACAGAAAGAAATCAATAAAATGAGATACAAAAAAGTATCTGCAGAAGAATTAGCAAATTCTAAAGAAGAATATATTGGTGGTTTTGTGATGGATGTTCAAAAACCAAGAACTATTGCCAATTATGCTTTAAATATTGAGCGTTATAATTTACCAGAAGATTTTTATGAAAATTACATTAAAAATATAAATGCTGTTACTTTAGATGATGTTCAGAATGCAGCTATTAAATATTTTAAAGGTAACAAAGCTAGAATTGTAATTACAGGAAAAGGAATTGATGTTCTTAAAAATCTTGAAAAAACAGATTATGTAATTAACTATTTTGATAAAGAAGGAAACCCAACAGAAAAGCCAGCAATGACGTTGCCAATTCCTGCAGGAATGACAGCTAAAAATGTTGTTGATACTTACGTTGATGCAATTGGAGGTAAAGATAAAGTGATGGCTGTTAAAACAGTTATGATGGTTGCTAATGCAACAATTCAAGGAACTCCTTTAGTAATGACAATGAAATCTGCTACACCAAATAAAACTTCAATGGTTATTTCTGTGATGGGAAATGCTATGCAAAAGATAATTTTTGATGGTGAAAAAGGATATCAAGAAGCTAGAGGTCAAAAAATGGACATGAAGCCAGAAGAAATTGAAGAAGCGAAAAAGACAATGGCTCCTTTTGCAGATATGGCTTACAAAAACGGTAAATTAGATAGAATTGAACCAATTGATGGTGAGAACTTCTATGTTATTATAACTGATAAAAAAGAGATTTTTTACAATGTTAAAACTGGTTTAAAAGCTAAGGAAGTTGAAACTGCAAAAATGCCTGATGGAACTGAAGTTAAAGTTCCAACAACATTTAGCGACTATAAAGCTGTAAAAGGCATTATGTTTCCTCATTCAGTTATTATGAAATCTGGACCAATGGATTTAAATTTCGAAGTAAAAGAAATTAAAATAAATGAAGGTGTTACTGACGCTGATTTTAAATAAAATCTTTTAAATTTTATATTGATGAAAGAGCCAAAACATAAAGTTTTGGCTCTTTTTTTTTATGTGGATGTTTTAATAAGGATGATTTTTACATGGTAGTTTTTACAAAATTTTGTCTTTTCTTTTTTAGTTTTGTCAATTCGACCTTTCGTCTTCGCTCAAGATAAACTTCAGGAGAAATCACCTAAAATTGCTAAACTGTATGCTCTCATCTTTATGAGACTTCTCCTAAAAAGTCGAAGTGACAAAATTATGATGTTTTAAAGATTTTTAGACAATTGATTTTTTTTCTCTTTTCTATTTTCTTTTTTCTATAATCTTGAGTCTTGAGTCTTGACTCTTGTTTCTTAGTTCTTTTAAAATCTTGGTTCGTGTTTCCCTTAAATCTAAAAAGAATCGTGATAAAAATCTACTTCTTTTTATTCACTAAATAAACTCCTAATAAAATAATTAAGCCAGCAAACAATTGAATAATACTTAACTCTTCTCCATCTAAATATCCCCAGAAAATTGCAACAATTGGAATTAAATAAGTTACAGAAGATGCAAAAACTGGCGAAGCTAAATGCACCATTTTGTTGTAAAATATCTTGGCGATTCCTGTACCAAAAATTGCTAAAATTGTAATATAACCCAAAGCTGTTAATCTTGTTTCTGTTGGTTGGAAAGTGCTAAAAAAATCAGTAGATAAAAGCACTACAAAAGCAGGAATTATCAACACTAAAAAATTACCAGTTACAATACTTAAAGCACTAATATCATGCAAATATTTCTTTACAATATTTACATTTAAAGCATATCCAAAAGAAGCAAAAACTACTAAAATGGCAAACCAATAATTCTGATCTGGATTTAAGTTTGCACCATTTAAAATCAATAAAACTGTTCCTATTAAACCAATAAATATGCCTATAAGTTGTTGTTTTTTGAAAGTATAGCCAAAAATTAAAGCACCAAAAATCAAAGTATTAAAAGGTGTTAAAGAATTTAAAATAGAAGCTATAGAACTATCAATTCCGTTCACTGCATACGCAAATAGAAAAACAGGAAAAAAAGTACTCAAAAAAGAGGTTAAAATAATGAACTTATAATGTCTTTTCTTAATTTGTTTTAAACTCTTAAAACCTATCAACATTAAAAAAATAGCAGCAATTACCATTCTTAAAGCACCCACTTGAATAGGTGTTAAACCTATTAATGCTTTTTTCATCAATATAAAAGAACTTCCCCAAACCAAAGAAAGCATTCCCAAATACAACCATTTTTTTTGTTGAAGATTCATAAGCTAGGTTAAATTTTATGCAAAAGTCTACTAATTATTTAAATACGAGTGATTTTATTGATAAATTTGCATAATAATTCTATAAAATATTCTAATGAAATTTCAAAAAATAATATACTCAATCGCAATTGCATGTTTTGTTTTAACTGGCTGTAAAGAAGAAGTAAAAGAAGTAAAAAAAGAAAATGTTTCTTTGGCCATTTCTGGAATGACTTGCGAAATTGGTTGTGCAAAAACAATTCAATCTAAATTATCTAAAAGAGAGGGTGTTTTAGATGCTAAAGTTGTTTTTACTGATAGTATTGCAAACATAGAATTTGATGCTAATAAAACATCAAAAAAAGAATTAATTGCTTTTGTTAGCGGAATTGCTGGTGGCGAATTATACAAAGCTTCAGAAAGCTCAAAAAAAGCACATGTTTGTTCTGACAAGTGTAAAGAAAAATGCGAAATGAAAGCAGAAAAAATGGAGTGTAAAGAAGATTGCACAATGGCTTGTTGTAAAGATAAGAAAGCTTAAAAATTTTTCAATATTTACTAAAATATAAAAAAAGCAGGCTCATAGGCCTGCTTTTTTATTTTACGAATCTATCAACAAAACAGATTGAATGTTAGTAGAGAATTTATTTTTCTCAAATTACAAATAGCTACTTACTAGTAATATCTAAATAGTTACGTTTTACAAATGCTAAAATAGTTTCTAAGATTTCGCCCATATTATTACAATCTTTAAACTTAACATCACCTACATATTGTATTAAATGTCTTTTTAAAAGTTCTACATTTTCTGGAAATGAAATGGTGTCTTTTTTCATACATTTTATCAAACGAGTAGTTCTTCTTGGCACAGTAATCATCCTTTTTGCCATGTAAGAACGCTCTTCTAATTTGTATTGTCTTATCGAATTATTTTGCAATTTTTTACTCACCATTTCTACCATTTTGAAATTCTCTTTCATAAATTGTAGGTTATAAACTTTTAAATTTCCTTCAAAAGATTGCTGATCGAAATCGATGGCTCTAATTTTATAAATAATTTGATCAAAATCGTGTGTGGGTGTAATTACATAGTTATAAGAACGCATATCTCCCAAAAGCCTTACCAAACAACGCTCTTTAAATTTTACAAATTCTTTTGCAATTTGCGCTTTTTCAGCTTCAGTACATTTTGGTAAAAAATCTCTTATAAAGTCGTCTCCAGGAATCCCTGCAATATGCTCTTCAATTAACGTGTCTTTATACACTAAAAAGTTCATACTATGAGGAGACAAAATATGCTCTAATTCTAAACCATAAACCCTGGATGCATCCGCTTTTTTTACATAGAAATGTGTATAATTATCGTTTAAAACATTTCTAATTTTTACTCTAAAGGGTTTCGAATTCCCAAAAGTACAATAGTCAATGGAATCTACATTTAAAAACGGAATGGCTTCATCATTTCCATCTGAATGTAACATTGTATAAATTTTCTTTAAAGAATTATCAATCTCAACTCTATCCCATTCAGAATAATAGGTTCTTACCCAAAGTGTGTCTTCATCATTTTTATCAAAAACGGTTATAGAACCTTGAAAACGAAGCAAATCATCATAAAAAATAGGTATTTTTATGTTTCGATTGTATCTTTTTAAATATCCATCTAACGATTCACTTATTGGAAACGCCGGTTTTTTTTTGGACATTAATTTTTTTTCTACTGCCATTTTATGGGTTGATTTTCATCAAAAATAAGAATAATTAAAAGAATTTATTGAAACGAATTTATTGTTGATTTGAAATTGACTTATGTTTTTGGTTTATGAAAAGAAAGAAATACTATGAATTCAGGAATTAACCTAAAGTTACTTTAAAAAATTTTAAAATCATAAAAAATGAATTTTTATTTGTTTTACATCAGCTCAAACAACTTTCCTGGCAAAGGTTTTGTAATTCCTTTCATTTCCATTTGTAATAAAATGGATGATAATTGATAAATAGGAATATTACACTCCAAAGAAATTACATCTAATAACTGCTGTCCTTTTTCGCTTAATAAATCATATATTTTTTGTTCGTTTTCATTTAAATCTACAAATAATTGTTTCTGAATTGCTTTTTTCGGGCTTTCTTTAATATCCCAATTTAGCATTTTTACAATATCTTCTGATGATGTTAATAAAGTTGCTCTATTATTTTTAATTAAATTATTACAGCCTTTGCTATAAATATCATTTGTTCTTCCAGGAACTGCAAACACATCTCTATTATAAGAACTAGCAATATCTGCAGTTACTAAAGAACCACCTTTTTCTGCACTTTCTATAATGATGGTTGCTTTAGAGATGCCTGCAACAATTCTATTTCTCTTTAAAAAGTTTTCTCTTAAAGGTTGTTCTTCGCTCCAAAATTCGGTTAAGAAACCACCATTTTCATTCACTTGATTTATATACTTTTTATGAACTTTAGGATAAATTTGCTCAAAACCATGAGCCAAAACAGCAATGGTTTGTAAATTGTTTTTTACAGCAACTTTATGTGCACAAATATCAACTCCGTAAGCAAAACCACTTACAATTATAGGATTGTATTGTACCAAATCTTCGATAATTTTTGTGCAGAAATCTCGCCCATAAGAACTCATATTTCTAGTCCCAACAATCGAAATTATTTTATCATTTTTCAAGTTGATATTGCCATCTTTAAAAATTAAAATAGGACTATCAATACAATTTTGAAGGTTTGTTGGATAATCGTCCTCCAAAAAATAAGTATATTTAATATTGTTGTTTTTAATGTAATTCAATTCTTGTTCTGCAGCTTTCAAGTTTTTCTCATCAAACAAATGCTTTAAAACATGATTCCCTATTCCATTGATTTTTTGCAAAGTAGCCGATTTTTCTTTAAATATTTGCTCAACATCTCCCACATTTACAAGTAGTTTTTTTGCTAAAATATCGCCAATTGCCTTGCTTTTTTGCAATCGTAAAATAGCCAATAACTTTTCATCTTTCATTTCGTAACAATTTCATTGTCAATATATAACTTTTTGTTGATAAATATTATTGATAAAAGAACATTTAAAACACAAATATTTTATATTTGTAAATATGATTTTAGCCAACTACATTAGCGATTTGCTTTACAGATATGAATGTGTAATTGTACCAGATTTTGGTGGTTTTGTAACCAACAGAATAGGTGCAAAAATTAACGAAGTTAACCACACATTTAATCCACCATCAAAACAAATTACGTTTAACAGTCACTTAACTGTTAATGATGGTTTATTGGCAAATTATATTGCTTCTTCAGAAAACATTTCTTTCGAAAAAGCGTCTAATGCTATTGCTTTGTCTGTAATTAAGTGGCAAAACGAATTACAAACAAAACCGTTACAAATTGGTTCTATTGGTGTTTTATCTTTAAATGAAAATGGTCAATTAATTTTTGAACCAAATTATTCAACTAATTATTTAGCAGCTTCTTTTGGTTTATCAACTGTGGAATCATCCATCATAAAAAGACATAAAGAAATTGTTAAACCTTTAATTCCTGTTTCTGAAAAACAAGACAAAAAAGGAATTCCTGCCTTTATAAAATATGCTGCAACTGCTGCAATTTTATTAACATTAGGAGGTTTTGTAGGCAACAATATTTATCAACAAAATGAGCAAAAAGTACTTTTAGCGAATCAAGAAAAAGCGTTGGAGAAAAAAATACAAGCTGCTACTTTTGTAATTTCGAATCCTTTACCAACTCTTGAGTTAAAGATTGCAAAAGAACAAAAAGTTGTAAAATCTTTTCATGTAGTTGCAGGTGCATTTCAATTTCCAGAAAATGCAGAAAAGAAAGTAAATGAACTTAAAAAATTAGGCTACGAAGCTAGTATTTTGGGGGTTAACAAATGGGGTTTAACAGAAGTTGCTTTTAATAGTTTTTCTTCAAGAAATGACGCCATAAATAACCTTTACAAAATACAAGAATCAGTTTCTAAAGATGCTTGGTTATTGGTAAAAAAGTAACGTTTATTTACACGCTATTCTTACCTTTGCAAAAATTTTAAAAAATGGATGCAAAAACAGCCAAAGAATCTTTAACTGTACTTACTGATTTAGTTTTACCTGGAGATACTAATTATTTAGACAACCTTTTTGGTGGAGAATTATTAGCTAGAATGGACAGAGCTTGTAGTATTGCTGCAAGAAGACATTCTGCAAGAATTGTAGTTACAGCTTCCGTAAATCATGTGGCTTTTAACAAATCTGTTCCTGTTGGAAGTGTGGTTACTTTAGAGGCAAAAGTTTCAAGAGCTTTTAATTCTTCTATGGAAATTTATGTTGATGTTTGGATTGAAGACAGACAATCTGGCTTAAAAACCAAAGTAAATGAAGGTATTTACACCTTTGTTGCTGTAGATGAAACAGGAAAACCTGTTCAAATTCCAGAAATAATTCCTGAAACTGATTTAGAGAAAGAACGTTTTGAAGGAGCTTTAAGACGTAAACAACTAAGTTTAATTTTAGCAGGAAAACTAAAACCAAATGATGCTACAGAATTAAAAGCGCTTTTTAAATCTTAAATTATGTTAGAATATTTAAATCATTTTAAAATTATAGAATCTTTAATTATAATTATAATTGTAGTTTTTCTAAAAGTAATGATTACAAATTCTTTGAGAAAAATTCGTATTAAATTCGGCTTTCAAAAAACGAGAGTTATTATCATTAATAGAATTATTACGTTTATTTTATATTCAACTGCAATCGTTATTATCGCCTTTATTTGGGGTGTAGATGAAAAGCAATTACTGGTTTACATATCCTCTTTTTTAACCATTTTAGGAATTGCATTTTTTGCTCAATGGTCTATTTTATCGAACATAACTGCAGGTTTAATTTTATACATTAATTATCCTGTAAAAATTGGCGATAGCATTACTGTCTTAGAAAAAGACAACAATGTTTCTGGAGAAATAAAGGATATTGGTGCTTTTTTTATCACTCTTAAAACAAAAGAAGGGGAATTAATTACCATGCCAAATGCTATGATTCTTCAAAAGAATATTCGTTATTTTCCTGAATAATTTTAATTTGAAAACATAAAAAAAGTGCCATTTAAAACTGAGATTCTCAATTTTAAAAGGCACTTTTTTTATATCAAAACGAATCCTATCTTAAGTCTTTAGGATCAATAATTTTTTGCGTTAACAATTCTTTCATCACAATTTCTGTCATATCACTTTTAAAAGCAAATTCGTAA
>CAXBPL010000064.1:0-14358 GCA_963977615.1 uncultured Polaribacter sp.
AGAAATAAATTCTTAGAAATCTGAAAGCTAGCAAACAATTCTAGCCCTGATTGAAGCATTTGTTTGAGCTCTTTTTTATGCATTTTCAGCATAAAAAAAGCGAGTGCTGAAAGCAGGAAATAGCTTCAAATAAAAAACCTTCTTGATTTCTCAAAAAGGTTCTTATTTATTTTTATAATTTGTATTAGCTACTTTTTCTTTTTAGTGGTAGAATTTTAAAGACTAAACTAATGCCAAATGCACTAACAACGCCCATTAAAAAATCAAAGAAACCATCATATTTAAAAGTTTTCTCCCAAAATAAACCTAAGGACAATCCTGCAATTGCAATTAATAATCCTATGATTTGACTTTTATTCATGTTGATTTTATCTTGTTTCTTGTCTCAAAAAAATCCTGATTCTAATTAATCATTCAACTTTAAAACAGCCATAAATGCTTCTTGAGGAATTTCTACATTCCCAACTTGACGCATTCTTTTCTTACCTTTTTTCTGCTTTTCTAATAACTTACGTTTTCTAGAAATATCACCTCCATAACATTTTGCAGTAACATCTTTACGCAAAGCTTTGGTGGTTTCTCTTGCAATAATTTTTGCACCAATTGCAGCCTGAATAGGAATATCAAACTGTTGTCTTGGAATTAATTCTTTTAATTTCTCAACAATTTTTTTACCAATCATAAAGGCATTATCTGCATGTAAAAGTGCTGAAAGTGCATCTACAGGTTGTGCGTTTAGTAAAATATCTACTCTTACTAATTTCGATTCTCTCATTCCTATTGGATGATAATCGAAAGAAGCATATCCTTTAGAAACGGTTTTTAAACGATCGTAAAAATCAAACACAATTTCTGCCAAAGGCATTTCAAAAATCAACTCAACTCTTTGTGTTGTTAAATACGTTTGGTTGATGATTTGTCCTCTTTTTTCGATACACAAACTCATTACTTGTCCAACAAAATCGGATTTTGTAATAATACTTGCTTTTATAAAAGGTTCCTCCACTCTATCTAATCTTGATGGATCAGGCAAATCTGTTGGATTGTTTAACAAGATTAATTCCTCTGGATTTTTCTTTGTATAAGCGTGGTAAGAAACGTTAGGAACTGTTGTAATCACAGTCATATTAAACTCACGTTCTAAACGTTCTTGAATAATTTCCATGTGTAACATTCCCAAAAACCCACATCTAAAACCAAAACCTAAAGCTGCAGAACTTTCTGGTTGAAATACTAGAGAAGCATCATTTAATTGCAGTTTTTCCATAGAACTACGCAATTCTTCATAATCTTCTGTATCAACAGGATAAATACCTGCAAAAACCATTGGTTTTACGTCTTCAAAACCATCAATAATTTCTTTTGTTGGGTTTGCAAAATCTGTAATAGTATCCCCTACTTTTACTTCTTTTGCTGTTTTAATTCCTGTAATTAAATAACCAACATCACCTGTTTTTACAGATTTTTTTACAACTTGTGTTAGTTTTAAAGTACCAACTTCATCTGCAAAATAATTTTTACCTGTAGCAACAAATTTTATTTCTTGTCCTTTTTTTATTTCGCCATTAAAAACTCTAAAATAAGTTTCAATTCCTCTGTAAGAATTATATACAGAATCGAAAATTAAGGCTTGTAAAGGCGCATCAGGATCTCCTTTTGGAGCAGGAATTTTATTGATAATCGCTTCTAAAATATTATCGACACCAAAACCTGTTTTTCCACTTGCATGAATAACATCTTCTGGATTACAACCTAATAAATCTACAATATCATCTGTTACTTCTTCTGGATTTGCAGAAGGTAAATCTACTTTATTTAGTACAGGAATAATTTCTAAATCATTCTCTAAAGCCAAGTATAAGTTAGAAATTGTTTGTGCTTGAATACTTTGTGCAGCATCAACAATTAGCAAAGCACCTTCACAAGCAGCAATAGATCTTGAAACTTCGTAAGAGAAATCTACGTGACCTGGAGTATCAATTAAATTTAAAATATATTGCTCTCCATTATGTGTATAATCCATTTGAATTGCGTGAGATTTTATGGTAATTCCACGTTCACGTTCCAAATCCATACTATCTAACAGTTGCTCTTTTTTTTCACGAGCAGTTACAGTTCCAGTAAAATCTAGCAACCTGTCTGCTAATGTACTTTTACCATGATCAATATGAGCAATAATGCAAAAATTTCTAATGTTCTTCATCCTTCTATACTTCGTTTACCACTAATGGTTTGCAAAGATAGTTAATAAAGTAATCGTTTAAGAATGTATTAAGTTGGTTTTTTTAGATAAAAGTTACTCCAACACAATTGCTTTGTATGTAATAAAATTTAAGCGCGTATTTTTTTGTAGAAAATATGATATATTAAGTAGACAAATAACAACCAAAAACATAAAATTATAAGGTGGTTTTTTAATGAAATTTGCTGTTCTAAAATAAGTCTTGAATACATAAAAAACTGAATTACTGCAAACAAGAACCAATTCAAGTATCTAAATGTATACGTTCCTTTTTTATTTTTTGATATTCTTTTTAGATAAATCCAAATGCCACTTGCAGCTAAATAACAAATTAAGCTTCCAAAAATAAACCAAATTGCTTTTGTGAATAAACCTCCAAAATATCCAAAATGAATTGGATCTATCAAATTATTAACAGTCATTAAAGAATTGGTTTCTGTAGCTTTTTGCAAGAATAATACAGTATTCGTTTTTGCATCTATTACAACTCTATTAGCTCTATATCTTGCTAATTTTGCGTTAGAATTCCCTCTAACTTCTATTGTTTTATAATCATCAGAAATCACGAAAGAACCAAATGTAAAATTTGAGATTTCTCTTTTAGTAATTTCAATGGCATCATCATAATCTAAACTGTAGGAGAAATTTTCAACATCAGTAGTACTCATGGAAATGTTTTCAATCTCTTTATCATCAATAAAATCTGCAATCGAAAATAAATTAGCTCTTTCAGTAAAATACCAAATTGCAGATATCGAAAACAGCATTATAAATGGAATAGACCATAGTGCAAAAGTTTTATGCAAATTTTTAGTATAGGCTAAAGCGTTATTTTTCTTACCAATATTTAAAGAATGTTTTCTTTTATTGTTGATAAATTTTAAACCACTAAGTAAAGAACCCAACAATAAAAACCCAAAAATTAACACCATATAATTCCCTATATCTGTAGGAATAAATAAATTATAATGTAAATCTCTAAAAAAACGTTGAATTGTTCCAGAAGAACTTCCTTGTATTTTTCCTGTATAAGGATTTGCAAAAACATATAAAATAGCACCTTTTTCATTTTCTAAATGAATAATATCTGCTAAATAATCTTCTCTAGATTTTTCCCAAAAAGTGATGTGTTGATTAGGAAAATCTGTTTTTAATAGTTTTAAAATTTCATTTTTTGAAGCCAGCTCTTTTTGCGGACTTGCTCTCATTTCAGGATTAAAAACCCAATCTAATTCATGACTAAAAACAGCAACAGTGCCAGAAAAACAAACAATAAAAAAAATAATGCTTAGCTGAACTCCTATCCAACTATGTATTGCAAAATAATCTTTCTTTTGAAGTTTTTTCATCTGTTAAGAAAATCGAATATATTACGATTTTGAACAAAGAAACATTTTAAAAATAAACTCGATAAATTAAAGATGTTAAAGTATTCTAAATTTTTAAAACTTGAATTTTAATACCTTTTTTCTTTCAATATTATTGAAAAATGTGGCGATTTTTAAAAGAAAATTTACCCAAATCAAAGGATTGAATCCTATTATATAAAGTATAAATAAAACTCGAGATAAGGAAAATATAAAATTTGATAAAGTAATTCTTGAGTTGGGGTAATTTAAATTCCAAATAACTTTGTGTTTGTTTGAGCGCAGTTAAGAACTAAGTTAAGTTCTCGACTGCGCTCGAACAGACAAGTTATAATTAATAAAAATTAATAATCTCTATTCAACTCTGCAATAGCGACTTTAAATTCTTCTTTATTTATTTTATCATCACCAGATTTATCATATCCTTTTATCATTTCACCAGCAACCAAACCTCTCAAAAAGCTATTTACGCCTGCTTCTTTTAATAAATCTTTAATTTCATCTTTGTTTAAAGAACCATCTTTGTCTTTATCAAAAGCCGCAAATGCATCTTCTGAAGATTTAAATTTGGTTGAAATTAATATGTGAATATCTTTTAAAATATTTTCTTTTGCACCCATTTTATATTTCTTTAAATTTTGTTTTACTCTTTTATTCCTGATTCTTTGATGGCTTCTTGAAACTCATCCCAACTTACTAAATTATCATTATTTTGGTCGAAATTTTTCATCATAAATTCGGCCACTAAACCTCTTATTAACGAACTAACTCCAGCTTCTTTTAATAAAATTTTAAAATCAGCTTTTGTTAAAAAACCATCTTTATCATTATCATAATAATTAAACGCTTCTTTAGGATTCGTAAATTTACTACGCATCAAGCTTTCAATATTTATGAGTATTTTTTCTTTTGTCCAAGCCATTTTTTAATCTTGCCATTCTGCAATAAACAAATTGGTATCTCTTCCACCTCCATTGTTTCTGTTTGATGAAAAAGCTAACTTTTTTCCATCATTAGAAAAAACTGGAAACGCATCAAAAGTTTCTCCATGAGTTACTCTTTCTAAGTTTTTACCATCTAAATCTATCAAATATAAATTGAAAGGAAAACCTCTTTCTGCTTCAAAATTAGAGGAAAATAAAATCTTTTTTCCTGAAGGATGAAAAAACGGACTCCAATTTGCGTTTCCTAAATCTGTTAATTGTCGTAATTCAGAACCATCAGCATTACAAATATAAAGTTCCATTTCTGTTGGTTCTACCAAACCTTCTGCTAACAAATCTTTGTAGGCTTTTATTGCTTCTGGAGTTTTAGGTCTAGAAGATCTAAAGATAATTTTGCTTCCATCAGGAGAGAAAAAGGCACCTCCATCATAACCCAATTCATCTGTAATTTGTTTCACATCAGAACCATCAATATTCATGGTATATAATTCTAAATCTCCACTTCTGGTTGATGTAAAAACAATTTTATCACCTTTTGGAGATACTGTTGGTTCTGCATCATAACCAACTTCATTGGTTAATTGTTTTACAATATTTCCTTCTAAATCTGCCATAAAAATATCGAAACTATCATACACAGGCCAAATGTATTTTCCGTTTTTACGCAAAGGTACATCTGGACAATTATCATCTACCAAATGTGTAGAAGCGTAAATAATATGTTTGTTATCTGGTAAAAAATACGCACATGTTGTACGTCCTTTTCCTGTAGAAATCATTGGAGGCATTTTGTCTTTAAAATTCTCATCAGCATTCATTAAAAACATCTGATCACAACTTACATTCCAATTTTTATAATTAGATTGAAAAACGAGTTGTTTATCATCAAAACTCCAATAAGCTTCTGCATTATCGCCCCCAAAAGTTACTTGGCGTAAACTTTTAAAATGGACTTCTTCAGGATAAATTAAAGAATCTTTTACAATTGTTTTTTCTTCTGAATTATTTTTAGATTGTTTTTTATCATTTTTACATGAAAGCATCAATAATGCCAATACAAGTACAGAAAGTAATCTCATTTTGTTTTATATTTTTTAACTTTACAAAAATAATATTATCATTATGAAAAACATCCTATTTTTTATCTTTTTGAGCATTTTAATTTCTTGTAAACCAGAAATAAACCAAGAAAACCGAATTAAAGAAGATGTAACTTTTTTAGCTTCGGATGAATTAGAAGGAAGGCAAACAGGAACTAAAGGCGAAAAAAAAGCAGCTACATATATTTCAAATCGCTTTAAGGAATTAAATCTACAACCAAAAGGAACTCAAAATTATTTACAACCTTTTTCTTTTAGACCAAAAACAAATCCTCATGATGAAGTTAAATTTGATGTAAATGGAGATGGAACTATTACAGGAAATAACGTCGTTGGTTTTTTAGATAATAAAGCAGAAAACACCATTATAATTGGTGCACATTATGATCATTTAGGTTTTGGTGGTGAAGGTTCTTTGTATAGAGATTCCATAAAAGCAATTCACAATGGAGCTGATGATAACGCTTCTGGAATAGCTGTTTTACTAAATTTAGCAGCAAAATTAAAAGCAAAAAACACCAACAACAATTATCTATTCATGGCTTTTTCTGGTGAAGAAATGGGTCTTTTAGGATCTAATTATTTCGTTAAAAATCCAACAATCGATATCAAAAAAGCATCTTATATGATTAATATGGATATGGTTGGTAGAATGAAAAAAGATTCTTCTTTGGCAGTTTATGGCACAGGAACTTCGCCAATTTTTAAGCAAGTTTTAAAATCTCATAATGAAAATTTTAGATTGGTTCAACAAGAATCTGGAGTTGGCCCAAGTGATCATACAAGTTTTTATTTAGCTGATATTCCTGTTTTACATTTTTTTACGGGTCAGCATGAAGATTATCATAAACCAGGAGATGATTCAGAAAAACTGAATTATGATGGAATGCATTTAATCTCTGATTATATTTTTAATATTATTACTGATTTGGATAATAATGGAAAAATTTCATTCAGAAAGACCAAGAATGAAAGTGAAGATACTCCACGTTTTAAAGTTGGTTTAGGTGTAATTCCTGATTATCTTTTTGACGGAAAAGGAATGCGAATTGATGGTGTTTCTGAAGACAAACCAGCACAAAAAGCAGGATTAAAAAAAGGTGATATTGTTATTAAATTAGGTGATAGTTTAGTAATAAATATGATGAGTTACATGCGTGCTTTATCCGTTTTTGAAGAAGGAAGTTCTACTAAAGTTGTGGTAAAAAGAGGTAATGAGGAAGTTGAAAAAATAATCAATTTTTAAATCAAAAAGAAACTTTCAATTTATGAAATTATCAAAAAATAAAATTATCGTTCTATTCGTTTTAGCCACTTTATTAATTGGCTTTGGTAGTTATAGTTATTTCAATATATCGTCCTCAACAAATTCACAAGCTATTAATTTTACAGGAACAGTGCCTGAATTTGAATCAGAAATTCGTAAAAACCCTCTAATTTGGACAAATAAAATCGTTGTTTTAAAAGGAAGAGTTACATATAAAACATCAACAAATTTAACTTTAAATAGTCAAGTTTTTTGTAGATACGATACCCCTCAGCCACTTGCAACACTAAATAAAGAAGTCACCATTAAAGGAAAAGTTGTTCTTTATGATGATTTGATGGGCGAGTTGTATTTAGAGCAATGTGAGATACAAAACGATAATTAGATCCTTTTAAAATATGTTTCTTTGAAAGTCGCATTAAAAAGATAAATTGTTCCGTAAAATGAAATTTGACAAACAAAATTTTATTACCAAAATTCATTTAATAATATCGGTATTGATTGTCGTTCCTGTTTCTTTTGTTTATGGATTTAATCCTTCATCAGAATTTGATATACAATTACAAACTATAGACGAACACAACTTTTTTAAAGCAATTATGGGTTTGTATCTTGGTTTTTCTATACTTTGGATTTTAGGGATTTTCAAACATCAATATTTAAAAATTGCACTCATTACCAACATGATTTTTATGCTTGGTCTGGGTTTTGGTAGAGTTTTAAGCTTTTTTATGGATGGAAATCCAACTTTTGGCTATCAATTTGGCACTTTAGCAGAACTTTTTTTAGGATTTTATGGATGTTGGGTTTTGAGGAAATTCAAAATTTAGAATGCTATTTGCACTTCACATTCAAAATATGCAGTTTACAAGAAATCTATTTTATAAACTTGATAATGATTGTTCTTTTGTGATATAAATCTTTAAATTTATCACTCATGAAAAGAAGAATACTTTTAGCACTTATTTTAATAATTCCTGCAATTATTTGTTTTGTAGAAAACGAGTCCTATTCTCTAAGAAATTTAGCAGACGCAAACCACACAGATTTAAGTAAAGTTGGGAAATACTCTATGTTTTATGGGATTAAAAAAGATAGTATTGATGTTTCTGAAAAACTAAAAAACTTAGATCCTAATTGGGAATATATAAAAAACACCTTATTTAATCCTGATTTAGAAAATAGAGAAACATATTCGCCAATTAAATTAGAAGGACCAATGTTATTGGTCTTAAAAAAGGCTTCACATCAAGATAGTGTAGCTTTTAAAAGTGTTTTAGAAGAATTACGAATTTTAATTCCGTCTAAAACAGTTGCTTTTTTTTCTGATTATCAAGGCCTTGATTATGAATCATTTTTAAAAAAAAATAAACTAAAAACTGAAATCGTAGATGTTGAAGCTTTTAAAAAAATAAATCTACCTGCGTTAAAAATTAGAATTGCCGACTTTAGTAAAGAAAAATTTGCAAAAGAAACAAATGAAGTAATTTCAGAAAATATCACTTATATTTCTAATAATCATAGAGATTATATGTGGTTTAATAAAGATTATTGGCCAATTTATACAAATTTTAATCTTACTAACAACAAATCTTTTGATGAGAAAAAACAATACATAAAGTTCAAATTATTAAGATTACTATGTTTAACATATCCATTAACAACTAAAGGAGGTCGAGAAAAATCGTATCCAAAAGAAAATATTTTTAATGCGGAAAATAAAGATCCTTGGAATAGAGAAGTAATAGAAATGGATAAATTTCTGCTACAAAAATTATTTGCTCCTGATTTTAATGAACAGTTTCGCGATTATTTATACAAAGCATACCCAAATCGTTATGCAAACTATTTTCTAAATCCTGGGTTGGCAAAGTTAAAAGCGCTTATTATTGTTTTTTTAATAGGGATTTTAGCATTTGTTTTATCCTTTAATTATTTCCAAAATAAAAAATTTAAAAAAAGTTTTCTAAACTACTTTTTGCCTTGTTTAGCAATTGCTATACATGTTTCTAATTTGTTTGTTATATATCAATATTTAACACAAATGGATTTAAACCGCTATTTTGAAAAGTGGTTAATAGTTATGGTTATTGCAATTGTACTAGCTTTTTGCTGTTCATTTTTAATATGGGCTATTGAAAAATTAGTAATCAAAAAACATTTTAGTTTTTCTACTCAATTAATATTAAAAGTTTTAATTACTTACTTTGTTCTCAACTTACCTTTAATTATAGCTTATTTAGTAAGTTCTTTACAAAGAAATAGAGCTGCTCAATTTTTAGATGAAAAACCAACTTTACCTCTTTTTGTTTTCTTTTTTGGTTTGGCATTGGCTAGAGGATTACTCATTTATTTAAACCAAGTTTCCTTATCATTAGTTAACGAAAAAGAAGTTGAATTAAGCAAACTAAAAGAACTACATTCTCAAGCAGAAATGAAACTTTTACAGTCACAAATCAATCCTCATTTTTTATACAATTCTTTAAATTCTATTGCGAGTTTGGCGAAAACAGATGCTGATAAAACTCAAAAAATGGCACATTCTTTATCGGATTTATTTAAATATTCCATCAACAGAAAAGGAAAAGAAAATAGTACTATTAAAGATGAAATAGAAATGGTAAAAACGTATTTAGAAATAGAAAAAATTCGTTTTGGAGAACATTTACAATTTCATATTGATGTGGATACTTCTTTAGAAAGTAAAAAAATCCCTTTATTTTTAATTCAGCCTTTGGTAGAAAATGCCATAAAACATGGAGTTTCTAAAAATGTAGCACAAGGATTAATAACTATCAAAATTGAAAAACAACAAGAAGAAACAACAATTTCTGTTGCAGATAATGGTCCTAATTTTCCTGAAGGTTTATTAAGTGGCCATGGTTTGCAAACTGTTTATGACTTATTACGTTTAAACTATAAAGACAACGCTTCTTTAAATTGGACGAATACTCCTGAGAAAAAAATTACAATTACAATTCTTGATAAAAAATAAAATGAACAAGCTTTATACTGCACTTATTATTGATGATGAAGCACCTGCTAGAGAAGGTTTGCATAATTTATTAAAAGAGTTTCCTGAAACAATTCAAGTTTTAGACAGTGCAAAAAACGGCATAGAAGCAGAAGAAAAAATAATCAGTTTAAAACCCGATATTATTTTTTTAGACATTGAAATGCCAGGTTGTACAGGTTTTGAATTGTTAGCAAAACTAAAAACCATACCTATTGTTGTTTTTTGCACAGCTTATGATGAATATGCTTTAGAAGCATTTGAAACCAATAGCATCGACTATTTGGTAAAACCCATAAAATTAGAACGAATTACAAGGACAATTCAAAAGTTAAAAACTTTCGAAAATAATATTTCTTCGGATGAAATTTTAACTGCTTTAAAAAAAATTGCTAATAAAAAAGAAGTTCAAAAAATGACTTCTATCACTGTAAAAAAAGACAATAAATTATTATTTATAAAATTAGATGATGTTTCTTTTTTTGAAAGTGATCATAATTATGTATCCATTAATACTGAGTTTAATAGGTATCTAAGCAACGAATCCATCACCAATTTAGCAGCAAAACTTCCCGATAATTTTCTGAGAATCCATAGAGGAATTATCATCAACAAAAATTATGTGAATGATATTCAAAAATATTTTAATAGCAGATTTATCATCACTTTAAATGATAAAAAGAAAATGAGTATTACTTCTGGTAGAAGTTATAATGAAATAATTAAAAATTGGATTAACATGTAAAACTCATCAATTAAAAGTGAACTTTAAAAGTAGTAGCAACAATCTGAATTTTATCAAACTCAAAAATTATTAGTTGCTAAAAAATGACTAATTTTGCAGAAAAATAATCAGTTTTGGTAAAAATAGGCAACATAGAACTTCCAGATTTCCCACTTTTATTAGCACCTATGGAAGATGTTTCAGATCCTCCATTTAGAGCTTTGTGCAAAGAAAATGGTGCAGATGTTGTGTATACAGAATTTATTTCTTCTGAAGGATTAATTAGAGATGCTGCAAAAAGCGTCATGAAACTAGATATTTACGAAAAAGAAAGACCTGTAGGAATTCAGATTTTTGGTGCAAACTTAGAATCGATGTTGCAAACTATCGAAATTGTAGAAAAATCGAATCCAGATATTATTGATATCAATTTTGGCTGCCCTGTAAAAAAAGTAGTTTCAAAAGGTGCTGGAGCAGGAATTTTAAAGGATATAGATTTAATGGTTTCGCTTACAGAAGCAATGGTTAAGCATACCAATTTACCAATTACCGTTAAAACACGTTTGGGTTGGGATCATGATTCCATTAGAATTGTAGAAGTCGCAGAACGTTTGCAAGATGTTGGTTGCAAAGCAATTTCCATTCATGGAAGAACTAGAGCACAAATGTATAAAGGAGATGCAGACTGGGAACCTATTGCTCAAGTAAAAAACAATCAGAGAATGCACATTCCTGTTTTTGGAAATGGTGATATTACCACTCCAGAAAGGGCTATGAAAATGCGTGATGAATATGGTTTGGATGGAGCTATGATTGGGAGAGCTTCTATTGGTTACCCTTGGTTTTTTAAAGAAGTAAAACATTTTTTTAAAACTGGTGAGCATTTACCAAAACCTACAATTGCAGAACGTACTGAAATGGCTAGAAGACATTTACAAATGGCCATTGATTGGAAAGGAGAACATTTGGGAGTTGTAGAAACAAGAAGGCATTACACCAATTACTTTAAAGGAATTCCACATTTTAAAGAATATAGAATGAAAATGGTGACTTCTGACGATTCAAAAGATGTTTTTGATGCTTTTAATGAAGTGGAAGAGAAATTTGGCAATGTTATTATTTCTGAACTTTAGATAAATTTATCTCTCTATAAACTCTTTATTAATTCTACTACTTGCAATTTTAGCTGCAATAAACCCTAAAACTGTAATCGTTAAAATTACGATCAACAGATTTAAAAACCTAAATTCTACAGGGTAAGATAAATTTTCGGTAATCATAAAAAAACCATATTTATCTTGTAAAAAAACAGCTATTACACCAATTAGCAAACCTATAATCATTCCAAAAAAAGTTAATAAAAAGCCTTGTAAAACAAATATTTTTTTAATCTCTTTTACTGTTGTACCAAGATTATAGAGTGTTTTTAAATTTTCCTTTTTATCAATAATCATCATAATTATAGTACCAATTACGTTGAATAAAGCAATGATTACAATGAGTGTAAAGATTAAATACGAAACAAAATTCTCGGTATTGATTACTTTATAAAAAATTTCGTTTAATTGCTCTTTTGTTTGCACTCTAAAAGTTGTCCCTAAATTATTTTGAAGTTCTTCTGCAACAGCATCAGCCTTTAAAGAGTCTACTAATTTTAGCTCTATACCAGTAATTTGGTTTTCATCGAACTTTAATAAATCTTTTGCTTGTTCTAAATTTACAAATACATATTTACTTTCAAAATCTTCTGTACCAATATACAAACCAATAATCTGAACATCTGTTTTGTAAAATGCGTTATTAGGATTTATAAAACCTGTTCCTGGTTTTGGAACTAAAATAGATAATGGTTCTCCAAAACTTCTAATTCCTAAAGATAATTTTGCTGCAATGGTTCTACCAATTACAGCTGTATTTGTATATTCTTTATCTAACCAATTACCAATTTCTAAAGCTGAATCTATGCTTGTTATTTCTGCATAATTATCTTCAACTCCTTTAATGTATGCTATTTCATTTTTTTCATTATGCTCTAAAAAAACTCGCTCTTCAATTATTTTAGAACTTGCTTTTACAGCTGTATTTTCTGTTATAATTTGATAAACATCATCAGTAAGAATAAAAGATTTTCCTTTTACTGATGTAATTTTAATATCAGGATCAGAAGCATCTAATAAACTGTAACTAAAGGTTCTTAAACCAGAAAATCCAGATAGGATAATAAACAACGCTAAAGAGCCTACAATAACTCCAAAAGAAGCAATAATGGTTATAATGTTGATAGCATTATTGCTTGTTTTAGTAAATAAATATCTTTTGGCTATGTAGAGTGAGAAATTCAATAAAGTAAATTGAATTTATATTTTTTTACGTCTTGGTAACACATCAGGATTTTTGATTGGGTTTTCATCCTGTCCATTTAAAGATTTGTCAATTTCTTCTAAATAATCTAGAGTATCATCACCAAAAAATAATAATTCTGGCATTCTACGTAATTGATTTTTAGTTCTTCTTGCCATTTCATAACGAATAGTAGCAGTGTTCGATTGCACACCTTTTACAATTTCGTCTCTTTTATCTGAAGGAAAAATGCTTAAATATACTTTTGCAACTCCCAAATCTGAAGTAACGTGTACTTTAGAAACAGAAATTAAAACTCCCTTCATACCATCTTGTGCTGCTTTTTGCAACACATCTACCAAATCTTTTTGCAGAACTCCTGCAATTTTTCTTTGTCTGTTTGTTTCTTCCATGCTGCAAATTTACGATATTTTTAGAGAGTGTAAATTTTATTTTTTATAGCATACATAACTAAACCTACTCTATTTTTTACATTCAGTTTTGTGAATAAAGTATCTCTGTAACCATCAATTGTTTTTGGGCTCAAATTCATTTCATTTGCAATTTCTTTGTATGTATATTCAGTACAAGCAAGTTTCATAAATTGAATTTCTTTATCTCTAAAAATTATTTCCTCTTCAACAACTCCAGTAATCGATTTTACAAGTAAATTTGTAACGTTTTTAGTATGATAAAAACCATTTTCTACAATTTCAATTAATGCTTTTTCTAAAATAGTTTTCTCTGTATCTTTTAATAAATAACCAACTGCACCAGCTTTTAACATTTTTAGCACAGTTTTGTCATCATCTTCTACAGAAAGAGCCATAACATTTACTTTTGGATGCGTTTTATGAATCCAATCAGTAGCTTCAATTCCATTCATAATTGGCATGTTAATATCCATTAAAACAACCTCTGGAATATTTGATGATGAGTTGGTGAATTTTTCAACCAATTCTTGACCATTTTTGCAAGTATATAACACTTCAAATTTATCAAAAGTATTCACCATTGTTTGAATTGCCTGAGATAATAATGTGTGATCATCGACAATAACTACTGAGTGTTTTATCATAATTTATAATTAATTTCTAGCGTTGTTCCCTTATTTTTTTCTGATGTAAATAAAGCTTCTGCACCAATTAATTTTGCTCTATTTTTAATATTTATCAGTCCTATACCTTCTTTTTTTTCATCGGATAAAAAACCAACACCATTATCTTTGGCTACAATTTTTAAGTGAGACTCAGTATAACTTAAACAAACACATAGCTCTGATGCTTTTGAATGTTTAATTGTATTAGAGAAAAACTCCTGTAAAATTCGAAAAATTATAATGGTTGCTTTTTTATCGATAT
>CAXBPL010000065.1:0-14270 GCA_963977615.1 uncultured Polaribacter sp.
TTTGTTTTTGAAGGTTTTTTACCCGTTAAAAAAGGAAGACAAACGCGCTTCTTGCTTTTATCCGAAGAAAAAAGAACGATGATTTTTTACGAATCGCCACATAAATTGGTAAAAACTTTAGCACATTTTATAGAATATTTTGGCGCTGACAGACAAGTTTCTGTTTCTAGAGAACTCACAAAAATGTTCGAAGAAACCATTAGAGGAACTGCCACTGAAGTTTTAGAACATTACACAAACAAACCTCCAAAAGGAGAAATTGTTGTGATTGTTGAAGGGAAGAAATAGACTTCACCAAGCTCAGCCAGCCATTTTGAGTTTTAATTATTTTTGAAGATAAAGACTTAAAATTCTGATTACAAAAAAACCAACTACATAGAATTCATTAGTGAATTCTATGTAGTTGGTTTTTCTCTTTTAAAGAATCTCATCTTTAAAAAAACAAACTTAAAACTATCCTTTTTTCAAGGTAATAATAATGACACCATTTGGAGAATCATATTTTTCAATTGCTTCTTTACCTTTTATAACGTTCATTTTGTCTATTGTTTCAGGCTTTAATTTATCTAAGGTAGCTTTATCTACAACTTTTCCATCAACAATTATTTTGGGATCATTTTTAGTACCAATATCTCTTTTGTAACTTAAATCTAAATCGGAAATTGGTGTTGAACCCAACTCTTTAGTTGTAATTAAAATAACTCCATCAGGAGCCTTGTATTTTGTGATGGCATCTTTTCCTTTAACAATAAATACAGAAGCTATTTTACTTTGATCAATTAGTTCCATTGGAAACTCGAAAATCTTTCCATCAACATAAATAATAGGTTTTGCGCCCTCTTTTAACTTTACTAAAAGATCTTCTTTTACATCTTTTTTCTCTTCTTCTTTTTGAGCTTGAATTGATGAAATAGTAAAGATCATTATAATTGAAGCGACTAATAATTTTTTCATGTTTTTTGTTTTTAACGGTTGATAAACTTTCTTAATTTGATGATTTATTAATTTTTTGTGTACACGATTACAAAATCGGTTTCGATAATAATATTGTGGATTGTTTGTTTTACTTCAGCATCAGAAAACATGCTTTTTGCTTCATTTAGCAGAGCTTGTTTTTCATCATAACTCAACTCATCATTATTTAAAAACCCAAAATACAAAGAGACTAAAAGCAATATAGAAGCTGCTGCAGAGAAAAACCCAATTTTAAATCTATTATTTTTAGTAGTTTTTTCTTCAAAAGATTTCCATAATGTATCATTTAAATTAGGAGGTATATTTATTTTATTCTCTTTAACAAAACCAGATAAAACCTCTATTCCTGGTTGATTTTCTCCAACATTATTAAAAAGTTGTTCTTCCTCTTTTAAAGAAGTTTCTCCGTTTTTATATTTTTCAATACGATTTTTAATAGTTTCCTCTTTCATAACTATATGTTTTTTCTAATGCAATACTTATCGTTTTTCTGGCTCTTGATAATAAGACTCTCACATTGGTTATTTTGAGTTCCATAATGGCTGCTATTTCAGTAAATTCATAACCATCTAAATCTCTCATTATAAAAATTTCTCGTTGTTGATTGGGTAACTTTTTTAAAATTTCGTTAATAATTTCATTTAATTCTTGGCTTTCTAAATAAGAATGTTCGTTTGAATCGCTTAATAGATTCAAATAAATTTCGCCATCATTTACTAAAATTCTTTTTTTTCTTAAAATATCTAAACAATAATTACGAGCTGTTAAAAAAACAAAACCTTTTATATTTGGATGATTTTCGAGCTGATTTCTTTTCTCCCAAAGTTTTATCATTATTTCTTGAATAGCATCTTCTGCCTTAGTTTTATCGCCAAGTAAACGAACAACTAAGGGAAACAAACGTTCTGATAATGAAAAAATAGTAACTTTAAAATCGTTTTTGTTCATTCTATTTATATAACGTAAAAACGTAAGTGTTTATAACAAAGAAATCGGTTTTATTTTTAAATACATTAAATTCAATCTTAACATTTTAAATGAAAGCAACTTACACGCTTTCAAAAGAATTGTTTTTATTATTAAATTACAATTTTAATGGAAGTTTTATTTTGATAGATTCTAAAAACATATCGTTATTACAAACGAACAGCTCAAAATAAATTTATAGAATAGCATCAATTTTAACAAACTATACAACTATAAAATAGCTACTATTGCAATGTACTAAAATACGTATCTAACTTTTAATTATGAAATTGAAATCTATAATTTACGCTTGTTTTTTAATCTCAATATTTTTTATAAGCAGTTCTTTAATTGCTCAAAACAATAAAAATGTTGCTATTCAAAACCCTCCAACTAAAAAAATAAAAGTTCTATTTGTAGGCAATAGTTTAACCTATTATTACAATTTACCTTTAGTTGTTTCTGCGATGGCAAAAACGCAAGATTTAACGATAGAAACCAAACATTCTACAGTGGGTGGTTCTACTTTAGAGCAACATTGGAAAAGCGAAATTGGCACGCAAACTCGTAGTATGTTAGAGTTAGAAAAATGGGATTATGTGGTTTTTAATAATCATAGTTTAAGTGCTATTTATAAACCCGAAAGTTTTTTAGAATATAGTAAAAAGTTTGCGGATTTAGCAAGAACAAAAGGCGCAGAACCTATTTTTATGATGACTTGGGCTTATAAATCAAATCCTTTAATGTTGCCAGAAATTGAAAAAATGTATAAAAAATTGAATGATTTAACCAATGCAAATATTGTTCCTTGTGGATCTATTTTTGGTAATTCACGAAAATTTAGACCAGATTTAGAACTTTTTCATGATGATAAACATCCTTCTTCAAATGGAACATATCTTGCTGGTTTGGCTTTCTATAAATATTTTACAGGAAAAAGCAGTTCTAAAATTCCTGTAAATGTATCTACTTTAGATGCAAATGGACAGATTTTATATTTACTCTTTATGAATGATACAGATGCCAATTTTCTTCAACAATTAGTAAACGAATTTCCTTTTAAAACCTTAGAACAAAAAACAGAACCAATTATAACTCCAAAATAATGATAATTCAACAATTCAAAACAAAACTAAAAGCCAATCCAACTTCACTATTATTTGCAGAAACCATGCAAGTAATTGAAGATAATTACAACTTTACGCCTACTGCTTTTACAAATGGAAATATTAAAAATAAAGCAGGAGAAAATTCTGGTTCTTGTAAATTGTTTGCATTTGCAATCAACCAAAAATTAACAAAAGAAGAAACTTTATTTTGTTTTGGCGAACATTATAAAAGTGTTTTAGAAGATAAAAAAGGAACATCACACCAAAATATTAGAAATTTTATGGAATTTGGTTTTGATGGTTTGACTTTTGAAAATGAAGCTTTAGAAATTAAATAAATTTATTTTATTTTACAAAAAATCTTGTAAAACAATAATGGATTCTAATATTTATTAAAAAAATATAAGCGAATCCAAAACGTAAATAAGTCCACAATTAGTTGATTACAATTAATAAGAAAATATTTTCTAACGTATTTTTGATAAAAATATATCAACTATATGGAAACCAAACACTATAATGTATTTGTAATTGGAAGTGGAATTGCAGGACAAACTGCTGCAAAAATTTGTGTAGAAAACGGACTTTCTGTTGCAATTGCAGATAAACAAGCATTTGGAGGAACTTGTGCTATAAGAGGTTGTGATCCTAAAAAAGTTATCTTACAATTTGCAGATTTAATGCAAAAAACTGCACAACTAAAAGATTTAGGAATTGAAAAAGTTCCAGAAATTAGTTGGAAACATATTCAAAAATTTCAGAAACAATTCACCAAAAAAGTACCTAAACATACAGAAGATGATCTTTCTGGTTTAAATATTGATTTGTATCATCAATCTCCAAAATTTATTAGCGAAAATGAAATTGAAGTTGAAGGCAAAAGAGTTACTGCAGATAAATTTGTGATTGCTTCTGGTTTAACTCCAAGAAAATTAAAATTTAAAGGTGCTGAGCATTTAAAAGTAAGTGATGATATTTTCAAATTAAAAAAAGTTCCAAAATCGGCAACATTTATTGGTTCAGGATATGTTGGCATGGAGTTTTGTTATTTATTATCTACTTTAGGTTGTAAAGTAACAATGATTGATAGAGGTTCTCAAGCCTTATCGCAATTTGATTCTTTTTTAGTTAAAAAACTGGTTGCATCTATGACAGAAAAAGGTGTCGAATTTATTTTTGATGCCGAAATTACATCCGTAGAAAAATTAAGAAAAAACTATAGAATTACATACACTAAAAATGATAAAAAGAAAACTGTAAAATCTAACATCGTTTTTAATACTTCTGGTAGAGTGCCTGCAACTAAATTGTTAGCCTTAGAAAATGCAAATATCAAAAATGATGAATCTGGGATTATTGTAAACGATTTTTTAGTGAATGAAACCAATAAAAATGTTTTTGCTTGTGGAGATGTTTCCAGCAAATCTTTACCATTAACGCCACTTTCTGGCTTGCAAGGTTACATAGTTGGGAATAATATTGTGAAAGAAAATTCAAAAGAATTCTCAAATCCATTGGTACCTTCTGTGGTTTTTACGCACCCTAATTTAGCAACTGTTGGCTATTCTGAAGAAGAAGCTAAAAAACGTTACAAAAATATTGTTGTTTTTAAAGGTGATGCTTCCAGTTGGTACAATGCAAAAAAAGCCAATGAAAAATTATATGCTTATAAAATTATCGCCAATAAAAGAACTAATGAAATTGTTGGTGCTCATTTATTAAGTTTACAAGCCAATGAAACCATTAATATATTTACAACTGCCATCAACAATAAAATGACTACTGATGAATTTAAAAAGATGATTTTCACCTATCCTTCTTACGCAAGCGATTTAAAAAGTATGTTTAAAGATTCTTAATATTGATGCAAAAACTAAAAAAAAGGCTATTTAAAACTTAAATAGCCTTTTTCATTTTGATTGACCTAATTAATCCAAACCACCTTTTCTATTTGGTGTTCTTGGTGTTGGCCAATTTGTTTGTAAACCTGTTCTTTTGTTTACTGGTAAAACAATTCTTTCTCTTGATGTTCTTTCAGGATCTTCACTAGCTTTATAGGCTAAAATTGCCGTTAAAATTGCGTTATTTCTAACATCATCAAATATAATTTTATCATAAGTATCTCTATTTGTATGCCAAGTATAATTCCAATAAGACCAATTTAGAGCGCTTAAATTAAATCCAGGTGCTCCAGCTGCCACAAATGCAGCATGATCTGTACCACCACTACTTGGATTTCCTGGAAAAGTAGTTTCAATATGTTTAGAAACGTCATTAGGCACAGCAGCCAACCATCTTCCTAAATAATCATAGGCATGTAAAAACCCTTGTCCAGAAATTCTTACAACTCTTCCTGTTCCATTATCTTGATTAAATAAAGCCTGCAAATTGTCTACAATTTTTGGATTGTCTTCTACAAACGAACTAGATCCGTTTAAACCTTGCTCTTCACTTCCCCAAAGACCCACTAAAATTGTTCTTTTAGGGTTTGGATACATTTTTTTTAAAATTCGCATTGCTTCCATCATTACCAAAGTTCCAGTTCCATTATCTGTTGCTCCAGTTCCTCCATCCCAAGAATCGAAATGAGCAGAAAGTATTACATATTCCTCTGGTTTTTCAGTTCCTTTAATTTCTGCAATCGTATTAAATGTTGGTACTTTTCCTAGCTCTTTAGATTTTGCTACAATTTTAATTCTTGGCTTGGTATCGCTTTCTACCATTCTATACAACATTCCATAATCTTCCAACTCCAAATCTACTGTTGGAATTTTTTTGGTTGATGCACTAAAAATTTTATTTACTCCAAAACCATTAGACCATCTTGAAGCCACCAAACCAACAGCACCTGCATCTTCTAACGATTCAATAATTGTACGAGAAGTGTAACCTGTATTTCTCATATTACTTCTCCAAGCATTTGATTGTTCTGTGCGTTCTTTCTTCATTTTTTCAAATGATTCTTCTGTCGCAAATTCTTCCCAATTATAATCTGGTCTTCCAGTCATTTGCTTCATAGAAATCATGACCAATTTACCTTTTACAGTTGGCAACCAATTTTTAAACTCTTCTTCATTATTTATCGTTGGTAAAACTACCAATTCTGCAGTTACTCCTTTATCAGAAGTTCCAGGATTCCAAGCTAATTGAGTCCCTTTTAATGTCTGAACTCTAGGATACACCATATCAATATGTGTAATACCACGTTCCCAACCACGCCATTCTCCCCACTTTTCATTTCTAGCATCTACACCCCAAGATTTAAATTTGGCAACTGCCCAATCATTTGCCTGTTTCATTTGTGGTGTTCCTACTAATCTTGGCCCAACTACATCCATCAATTCATGTCCTAATTTTTCTAATTGAGAATTTTCATTGGCTTCTTTAACCATATTTTCAATAACGATGTCTTTTTCTTGTGCTACTAAAATGGTCGTTGACATTAATAAAAAGAGCGAGAATCTTACTAATTTTTTCATACTGATGAGGTTTATTTATGTTCGTTTATAAGAAATTACAATTTATCCAATTTATTGATGTTTGCCAACTTCAAAACCATGTTTTCCTAAAAATTGGTTTCCAGAATCTATAGCATCTTCTTCTAAAGTTGTTCCCATAGAATCATTCCATCTATTTAAATATCCAAAGAGAGAAATTACACCTAACATTTCTACAATTTCACCTTCATCCCAATATTTATACAATTCTTCTTTAATCTCTGCATTTACAGCATTTGGAACCATAGAAGCTGCCAAAGAAAAATCTAAAGCTGCTCTTTCTGCATCAGAAAAAGCGGAATGAGTTTTGTATTCCCAAATATTATCTAATTGTTCTTGCTCAGCTCCATAACGTTCTGCAGCTCTAATTGCGTGTGCTTGGCAATATCTACAACCTGTTGCATTACTAGAAACCCAAGCTATCATTCTTTTTAAGGCAGATGTAACTTTACCTTCATTAGCCATTACAGCTTTATTTAAATTGATAAATGCTTTAGAAATTGCGGGTCTTCTTTGCATTGTTAAAACCGAATTTGGGCAAAAACCCAACGTTTCATTAAAAAATTCTGCAAGTTTTTTTGTTTCTAAATCGTGTTCTGATGAGAGTGGAGTTACTAATGGCATTTTCTTATTTTTATGATTTTATTTTATAACTTTACGATAAATATAACCTTAAAAAATGAAAATTAAACTACATTCTTTTAATCTTGAGCTAAAACATACTTTTACTATTTCTAGAGAGTCTCATGATTTTCAAGAAACGTTAATTGTAGCCTTAAATTCTGATGGATATTCTGGTTTTGGTGAAGCCACTTCAAATCCTTATTACAATAGCACAATTGATAAAATGACAGCTATTATCACAAAAAATAAAGCTTTTATAGCATCATTATCCGCAGAAAAACCTACCGAATTTTGGCGAAAATTACAACCAATTTTTAAGGATGATATGTTTGCATTATGTGCATTAGACATGGCTTTTAATGATTTATATGCTCGCAAGCAAAACAAAAAATTATATGAAGTTTGGGGTTTAAAAATTGATAAAAACCCGATGACAGACTATACTATTGGTATTGATTCTGTTGAGAAAATGGTTGCCAAAATGAAAGAACTGCCTTGGCCAATTTATAAAATAAAGTTAGGCACAAAAGACGATATAAAAATTGTAACCGAATTAAGAAAACATACAGATGCTATTTTTAGAATTGATGCAAATTGTGGTTGGACAGTAGAGCAAGCAATAGAAAATTCGTTTAAACTAAAAGAATTAGGCGTAGAATTTTTAGAGCAACCTTTAAAAGCCGATGATTTTGAAGGCGCAAAAAAATTATTCAAAGAATCTGCTTTGCCAATTATTGCTGATGAAAGCTGTATTGTAGAAAGTGATATAGAAAAATGTGTTGGCTTATTTCATGGTGTAAATGTAAAACTTACAAAATGTGGTGGCTTAACTCCAGGGAAAAGAATGTTAGAAAATGCCAAAAAACTTGGTTTAAAAACAATGGTTGGCTGCATGACAGAATCTGCTGTTGGTATTTCTGCAATTGCGCATTTATTGCCTTTGTTAGATTATGTTGATATGGATGGAAGTCTGTTATTAAAAAATGATATTGCAACAGGAATCACCATACATAATGGTGTTATTTCTTATGCTGATAAAAACGGAATTGGCACAACATTAATTTAATTTATGCAACTAAATAAATTACCAAATACAACTGCATTCTTTAATGAAGTTGAGCATCTTTATTTTAGTGGAACTTCTTATTTAGGAGTTGCTACTTTGCCCGAATTTCAAGAAATTGTTTTTAAAAATATTAAAATCTGGGGAACTTCTTATGGGAGTTCTAGAAATGCAAACCTTAAATTAAATGTGTACAAAAGAGGTGAAGATTTTCTGTCTACTTTTATACATCATGAAGATTGTACCACAGTTTCTTCTGGAACTATTGCTGGGCAATTTGCAATTGCTACCTTAGAGAAAATTGTTGATGCTTTCTATTTTATGCCCAAAACACATCCAGCAATTTTACCTAAAAACGCAGTACCTGTTTTTGAAGATAGCAAATTAAATTCTTTACTGATAAATCAAAAAAAAGAAACTATTTGTATTGTGGTTGATGCAATTGCTGCTTTAGAAACGACACCTTTTAATTTTGATTTTTTACAAGATATTTCATCCGAAAAAAAAGTATTTCTTTTGGTTGATGAATCTCATAGTTTTGGTGTTTTAGGCAAAAATGGAAACGGAATTTCATCAACAATTAACATCAACAAAAATATAGAAATTGTAACTGTTTCTTCGCTTACAAAAGCATTTGGAATTAATGGTGGCGTTATTTCTGGTACAAAAAATTTTATCAATTTAATTAGGAAAAATCCGCTATTTGTTGGGAGTTCTGGCATGAATCCTGCTTTTTTAGAAAGCTTTTTAGACGGACAAGATTTGTACAGAAATCAGCAAAATAAATTGCAAGAAAATTGCACGTATGTGTATGAAAACTTAAAAGATTTAGACAAAATAAATATCGCTAAAAATTATCCTGTCTTTTTTATAAATGATGAAAATATTGCTGATTATTTACTGACTAAAAAAATAGTAATTACTAGTTTTCATTACCCAACTTCATCAAAAAAAATAAACAGGATTGTTTTAAACGCAAATCACACAAAAAAACAATTAGATATTTTAATTGAAAGTCTACTTTCTTATTAAACTAAAATTACCTGTTTTTTCAATTGAAAATCCATTTATATCTGTTAAAATTGCCCTAAACCAATAGCTATTAGAAGGTGATTTTTTCCCTTGATAATCTCCATTCCAACCTTGGCTATTTTCATCAAACTTAAAAATTAACGTTCCAAATCTGTTAAAAATAAAAATTTCTGATGTTGGATAAAATACCTTGTCAAATCCTGAAATTTTCCACAAATCATTAACTCCATCTTCATTTGGGGTAAAGAATTTTGGATATCCTAATATAGAAAATACAAATGGTTCTGTTCCACAACCACCTTTATCTCTAACGTATAAAGTGTGCATTCCTGCTGATAAATTTTGGAAAATACCTTGATTTTTATAAACTCCAAATTCATCATCAATGGCAAATTCATAATCTCCATTACCTAAATTTGGGTTTGCAACTTGTATGGAATTATTATCAGAATCATCAGTAATAAGTACGTCATCGTTTGTAATCGTTGCTTTTTCAGAATCTCTAACCACAATAATTTGCTCTAAAGATTCACAGCCAGCTTCAGAAATTGCCATTACTGAATAATTTCCTGAAGAAGTAACAATAATTGTTTCTAAATTTCCAACAATAATGGTTCCTTCATTTTTCCAAACATAGCTATAATTATCTTGTGCATTTATAGTTTCTAAAGTTACAGCACCAAGATCTTCACATAAAATAAAAACGTTTTGTAATAAGTCAAAATCAGGAACTGTATCGTCTACAACTGCAATAACTTCTGTTCTATTTAAAGATTCGCAGTCTAAATTATCGGCTTCAACAAAATAACTCGTAGTTGCCACCAAATTTGGGGTTGTAAAATCATTTCCTGTAAAAATTGGAGTTGTACTTGTTGCTGTTTCGAACCACTTTACATTACCAGCAGAAGCCTCTGCACTTAAAGTTGCGCTTCCAGAACAAATTAAATCGTTGGTTGTATTTATAATTGTAGGTTTTGGATTTACAATTACTGTTACTGGAGTTCTTGCTAAAGTTGTACAACCACCAACTGAAACTGTTGCAAAATAAGTTGTATTTGTTGTTAAAATAGGGGTAATAAAATCATTTCCTGTGGCAACTTGTGTACCTCCTGTTTGAGCATCAAACCAAAGAACATTTCCATCAGATGGTGTTGCAGAAATTGTTGCAAAACCAGACTCACAAATGGTAGCTCCAATCGTAGACTCTATAGTTGGAATATAAATAGTTGTACTTGCAACAATACTTAAAGCTACATCTCCAGGAGCTCCATATTCTACAATATATCCTTTTGCAACATATAAATTTGTTCCTCCAACATTTGGTAAATCGTTCCAAGCACCTGAAATTCCTATTGATGGATCTGTAATGTGTGCATAATCTTCTCCTGTAGAGCTATTTCCTTTAAAATCATTAGGTTCATTATTGTTCCAAAAAGCAAAGTTTGGTGTGGTTCCATTTATTTGACCATTCCAAAAAACGGTACCAGCTTCTGGGCCTGTAACCCATTTCCACACACCTTCAGTTTCCTCATCACTTCCACCAATCCAACCTGCTCCAGCTGCTTGTTTACCTGCAAAGTCTGCTTCTTCCCTACTTGTTAACGTTGCTAAATAACCCTGCCTTCCATAATAAGTTCTAATTTCTGCAGCTGTTTTGGCATCAGTCCAAGTAATTCCTTCATCTGCAACATATTCATAAAAGTGATCTGTAGAAGGTAAATAATTTGCATCATCAATAGTAAAAGAAAATCCTTTTTCTGGAACAATAGCTGTTGCAGTAGTTCTAAAAACAACCTCTTTTACTGCACTTTCTAAATCTGATAACAACATTTCTGAGGCGCCATTTGCAGCAGTAAAACTTAATTTACCTTCATTTACATCCCAATTAGTAGTAATATTTGGATGATTTCCTGTAAGCTCCAATTGATCAAAGTTAATTTGATAACCATTAGAAATTTGGATAAAAAAAGACTCTATACCTGTATCATCTGAATCTGTAATTGTAAAATCAGTTACAACATTTATAGGATTACCTATACAGAAAGCTTGGTTTCCTTGAGCAGTAATTACTGGAGCATCGTCAAACGTTTCTGAAAACAATAGCGAACTTATCATTACAAAAAAATAAAAAAGTATCTTACTCTTAAAATTTATAGAATTTATCATTTTTAACTTCAACTCCTTTAGGTTTGCTTATTTTTGTAAAAAAGCACAATTTAACACTTCAATTTTAAAAAAAATATAAATTATGGTTAAAAATATAGTTACCACAAAATGGATGCAAAAATCGCAATTTGAAACTGACAACCCAAGTGGATCCAAATTGACAATGTTCGATAAATCTCAAGATAATGGAGATGTTGTTGGGTTTGCTCCAAAAGCTTTAATGCTATCGTCTTTAGCTGGTTGCTCTGGTTTAGATGTAGTTTCTTTATTAGAAAAAATGCGAGCAGAAGTTGCCGATTTTCATATCGAAGTTACTGCAGAATTAACAGATGAACATCCAAAATTTTACAATAAAGTTAAAGTTGATTATCATTTTTCGGATGCTGAATTACAGCCAGAAAAAATTCAAAAAGCAGTAAACTTATCTGTAACAAAATATTGTGGAGTTATGGAAATGTTTCGTCAATTTGCAGAAGTGGAAATTGAAATTCATTTGCATGATTTAGAAAAAGAATAGAATTCAATAAATATATATTGAAATAAGTTCAAAAAAAGATGCTGAAATAAATTTAGCACAAGCCTATGAGATGGACTTTAAAACCAGATCCCAGTAAAGAAAAAATAGCAAAATTGGCATTCGATTTACAAGTTGATGACACTATTGCTAAAATTCTACTACAAAGAAATGTTGAAACTTTTGAGGAAGCAAAAAAGTATTTTAGACCAAGTTTAGAAGATATTCACGATCCTTTTTTAATGAAGGATATGGATCTTGCAGTTGCAAGAATTGAAACTGCGATTTTAAACAACGAAAATATTTTAGTTTTTGGTGATTATGATGTGGATGGAACTACTGCTGTTTCCTTGGTTTCTTCCTATTTAAAAACCATTCACCCAAGTATTGCAACCTATATTCCTGATAGATATGCTGAAGGTTATGGCGTTTCTTATATGGGAATCGATTTTGCACACGATAATGATTTCTCTTTAATTATTGCACTAGATTGTGGTATAAAAGCAATCGATAAAGTAGCCTATGCTAAAGAAAAAAATATCGATTTTATTATTTGCGATCACCATAAACCTGGGAAAGAAATTCCAAAAGCAGTTGCTGTTTTGAATGCCAAAAGAGACGATTGTACCTATCCTTTTGATGAACTTTGTGGTTGTGGAGTTGGTTTTAAATTGATTCAGGCTTTAGGAGTTTCTAGAAATCAAACAATTGAAGATTTTGTGCCTTATTTAGATTTGGTAGCGACTGCAATTGCTGCAGATATTGTACCTATGAATGGCGAAAATAGAGTTTTAGCGTATTTTGGTTTGCAAGTTATCAACCAAAAACCTAGAAACGGAATTCAAGCAATTATTCATCAAGTTAAAAAGAAAGAACTCACCATTACTGATGTCGTTTTTATAATTGCACCAAGAATTAATGCTGCTGGCAGAATGAAACATGGTAATTATGCTGTGGAATTGCTAACAGAAATGGATTTAGATGCTGCTATTGAATTTGCTGCAGCTATCGAAATTTTTAATGCTGATAGAAAAGATTTAGATAAAAAAATTACAGAGGAAGCTTTAATTCAAATTATTGATAATGAAGAGGAAAATCGATTTTCATCCGTAGTTTTTCAAGAAGATTGGCATAAAGGAGTTATTGGAATTGTAGCTTCTAGATTGATAGAAAAATATTACAGACCAACCTTAGTTTTTACTAAAAGTGGCGATAAACTAGCAGCTTCTGCACGTTCTGTAAAAGGTTTTGATGTGTATAATGCACTTTTAGAATGTGAGGAATTTATAGAACAATTTGGTGGTCACAAATATGCAGCTGGTTTAACTTTAGCTCCAGAAAACTACGAGAATTTTAAAAACAAATTCGAAGAAGTTGTAGAAAGAACTATTGACAAAAAATTGTTAACTCCAGAAATTGCCATTGATGCAGAAATTGAATTGTCGGAAATTACACCTAAATTTTTTAGAATTATCCAACAAATGGCACCTTTTGGTCCCATGAATATGAAACCAACTTTTACATCTACATGTGTTAGAGATAATGGTTATGGAAAAAAAGTTGGTAAGGAACAAACGCATTTAAAGCTAAATGTTTTTCAAGGTGATAATAAAAAAACCTACAATGCAATTGGTTTTAATTTGGGTGATAAAATGGAATTTGTGCAAGATGATTTTGATATTGCCTATTCTGTAGATGAAAATGAGTGGAATGGTTTTAAATCGATTCAACTATTATTAAAAGATTTGAAGTAAAATAAATTTGAAAATATACGCAATTAGTGGTCTTGGAGCAGACAAAAGAGTTTTTCAATTTTTAAATTTGGAACATGAATTTATTCCAATTGATTGGATTGATCCTTTAAAAAACGAATCTATAGCTGAGTATGCTAAACGTTTTTCATCTGTAATTGATACTTCAGAAAAATTTTGTGTTTTAGGAGTTAGTTTTGGTGGTTTGATTGCAGTTGAAATCAGTAAATTTCTAAAACCTGAGTTAACGATTTTAATTTCATCAGCAGAAACAAGACAAGAAATTCCTTTAATTTATAGAATTTTAGGAAAAACTAAGATTGTGAAAATAATCCCAGCAAAACTATTAAATCCTCCAAGATGGATGGCTAAAATTTTATTTGGCACAAAAAAAGTAGCGTTATTAAATGAAATTTTAGATGACGCTGATTTAAAGTTTACAAAATGGGCTGTTCAAGAATTATCATCTTGGAAAAATGAACAAAAAGTTGAAAAAGTATTAAAAATAGTTGGAACAAAAGACAAATTAATTCCGCTAAAAAATGAGCAAGACATCGAATTAATAGAAGGTGG
>CAXBPL010000066.1:0-13477 GCA_963977615.1 uncultured Polaribacter sp.
GGCTCTAGAACTTGTTGTTCCTTGGTCTAATGCTAAAATATATTTGCTCATTTTTATTTGGTTTAAAATTTAAAAATATTATTCTAAATTACTTTTTTTCAATTCAATTTGATTAGAAAATCATTAAAAACTTACAGGACTTCAAGAATTTAAAAATTTAAAAATTTATTCTAATCAACAAATTATGAAAATTCTCCATAATTGAAATTCGTAAATTCGTAGCTAATTAATTTAAAATACAAGAATTGGAAATGATATTTTAAAACTTGCCATAATTATTTTCAACCCAATTATTATAGTCAAGCTCTAACTCTTTTACAATTTCTGGATATTCTTTTGAAACATCAAAACGCTCTCCAGCATCTGTATTTACACTAAATAGTTTTAATTCATTATTATCAATAATTGGTGCAATATAATAGGCTGTTGGTTCACTTTTCCAATGATTTTCTTTGGCATTTGTTAGCTTCCAATCTCCTTTTCTTACAGCCCAGTTTTTTTGCCATTTCCAAACTAATAAACGTTCTGAATCAATTTCAGCAAGTAAATCTCTACCATCTAAAGTACTATCATCTACCTCAATTCCTGCAGCTTTTACCAACGTTGGTAAAATATCAGTAGCAGAAACATAAGCATCTTGTGTAGAATTTGCATCTACTTTTCCATCCCAAACTAAAGCCATTGGCACACGAATTCCACCTTCCCAAAGAGAATATTTACCTCCTGTTAATGGACTGTTGTTTGAACCCGTTAATGGCGAACCTCCATTATCAGAAATAAAAACAATCATGGTTTCTTTATCTATTTTTTCTTCGGATAAAACATCTAAAACTCGACCAATATTATCATCTAAACAATTTAAATTTGCCAAGTAATATTTTCTTAAATCGTCGGATTTTAAAGCGCCAACTCTTGAATATTTATCATAATAAGCAGCATATGATCCTGCTTCTTTGTTACCATAACTAATTAAACTATCTGGATGATAATTAGGAATTTCCTTCACCCCATATTTATCTAAATATTTCTTTGGCACTTCATGTATTAAATGATGTACAGCACTGTAAGAAAGCATTAAAAAGAACGGTTTTTCAGCATCTCTTTTTTGAATATAATCAATAGCTTCATCAGAAAAAATATCGGTTAAATACCCTTCTTCATAACTTTTTTCTTTGTCATTATGCATTAAAGGTCCTAACAAAGCACTTGTTCCAAAAGGATCTGGAGTAATATCTTTAATTTTTTGTGAATTTAACCAATAATCATGTGCATGTGCATTGAATCCTAAAAACTCATCAAAACCATGATTTGTTGGGTATTCTCTCACATCATTCTTATGAAAATTTCTACCTAAATCATTCTTCCCAATTTTTGCAGTTACATAACCTGCTTGCTTCAAATATTCTGGTAAAGTTTTTACTGAATCTGGTAATCCTGGACCCCAACTTGCAGGTTTATCCCATCTAAATTGATTTTTTCCCGTTAAAAATCCCACTCTTGATGGACTGCAAACTGGTGCAGTTACATAAGCTTGCGTATACACTTTACCACTTTTACCTAATCTTGTAATGTTTGGAGTAGACACATTTGGTTCGTTGATATTAAAAGGAGTAAAATCCGAATATCCTTGATCATCAACAACAATAAAAAGAATATTAGGTTTTTTTGATTTTTCTACTTTTTGCTCTTTTGTACAAGAAACAAAAAAAAGTACTGCAACTATAATTAGTAGTTTTTTCATAAAGTAGTTTTTAATCGATTCCCAAATCTATAAATAAAATTGATAAAAACAAGATATCCTCAAATATTAAATGTGTTTTTTACATATTTATCAATGAAAAGTATATTTGTTTTCTGCCAATTTGTCATTTATTTTTCTTTTTGGTTGTATATTTGCAGTTCATTTTTTTACTATGGAGCAAATCGAAAAAGTTATCGACGAAAAAATTCAAGGAAAAGCGTTGATTACTGAAAATAAAAAGGAAAACACTAAAAAACTATTTATTGAAAGCTATGGCTGTCAAATGAATATGAATGATAGTGAAATAGTTGCTGCAATTTTAGATAAAGAGGGGTATAACACCACAAATATTTTAGAAGAAGCAGATTTAGTATTGGTAAACACCTGTTCAATCAGGGAAAAAGCTGAGACTTCAGTCAGAAAAAGATTACAGAAATACAATGCTGTAAAACAAGTAAACAAAAACATGAAAGTTGGTGTTTTAGGATGCATGGCTGAACGTTTAAAAGAGAAATTTTTAGAGGAAGAAAAAATTGTTGATTTAGTTGTTGGCCCAGATGCCTACAAAGATTTACCAAACTTATTAGAAGAAGTTTACGAAGGTAGAGATGCTGTAAACGTTATTTTATCGAAAGATGAAACCTATGGAGATATTTCTCCTGTAAGATTAAATTCTAATGGAGTTACTGCATTTGTATCAATTACAAGAGGTTGTGATAATATGTGTACTTTTTGCGTGGTTCCTTTTACAAGAGGAAGAGAAAGAAGTAGAGATCCAAAAAGTATTTTAGAGGAAGTTCAATCTATGGTTGATAAAAACTTCAAAGAAATTACACTTCTTGGACAAAATGTAGATAGCTTTTTATGGTATGGAGGAGGTTTAAAGAAAGACTTTAAAAAGGCTTCTGAAATGCAACAAGCAACTGCAGTTGGTTTTGCAGAATTGTTAGATATGTGTGCTACAAGATTTCCAAAAACACGTTTTCGTTTTTCTACATCTAATCCTCAAGACATGAATTTAGATGTTATTCATGTAATGGCTAAACACAAAAATATTTGTAAATACTTGCATTTACCTGTTCAAAGTGGAAGTAATGCCATGTTAAAAGCCATGAACAGACAACACACTCGTGAAGAATATATGGAATTGGTGGATAATATTTTTAAAATTATTCCAGAAATGTCTTTATCTCAAGATATGATTGTTGGTTTTTGTGGTGAAACTGAACAAGATCATCAAGATACTTTAGAGTTGATGAAATATGTAAAATACGACTTTGGTTTTATGTTTGCATATTCTGAAAGACCAGGAACTTTAGCTGGTAACAAAATGGAGGATGATGTACCTTTTGCTACTAAAAAAAGACGTTTACAGGAAATAATCGACTTACAACAAGAACATGCTTTATTTAGAACACAACAACATTTAGGAAAAACTGAAGAGTTTTTAATTGAAGGTACTTCAAAGAAAAATCCTAATGAATGGAAAGGAAGAAACACCCAAAATACAGTGGCTGTTTTTGATAAAGGTGATTATAAATTAGGTGATTTTGTAATGGTTAAAGTTGAAGATTGTACATCAGCTACTTTAAAAGGAACTGTTGTTGGGTATTCTGAAAATAACTAAAAACAGCCCATCCTAACCTTCCCAAAGGGAAGGAACTCCAATATTATGAAATTTGTTTTTAATTTAAATAATGGAAAAAGAAATAAAAATTAAGGTAAACTACTCTTTTAAAGACTTTATATTACCTGTAAAACAGAAAATATTTAAATCTTGGGGAACCTGGTTAGTATTATTAATGGCTAGTGGAATGCTAATTTTTAATGTATTATATGTTTTCAACAAAAGTATTTATGAAAGTGGAATACCTACAACCAATATAATTTTTCCACTTATAGTCTTTCTGATATTTCCTTTTGGATTTTATATTGGATTGAAAAAAAGTTTTGATAAAAATTATTTATTAAAGGAAGAAACAATAATTGTTTATAATAATAAAGGAATTTCAAGCAGTAGTAAATCTGTTCAATTTTTTACAGAATGGAACAAAATAAAATCTATCAAAGAATATAAAAAATATTTTGTTTTGAAAAATATTAGTGGTTTAGATTCATATATAAATAAGAGTTTCTTTACAATAGAAGAATTGAATGAATTCAAACTCTTAATAAAAAGTTTGAACTTTTAAAATAACACAAGAGTATTTTTCCCCTTTGGGGAAATTAAAAGGGGCTAAATGGAAAACATACAAGCATTAAAACAACGTTTTGGAATTATTGGAAACGATATTCACTTAAACAGAGCTTTAGAAAAAGCTGTAAGAGTTGCACCAACAGATATTTCTGTTTTGGTAACTGGAGAAAGTGGTGTTGGTAAAGAAAATATTCCGAAAATAGTGCATTCGTTATCACACAGAAAACATGCAAAATATATTGCTGTAAACTGTGGTGCAATTCCAGAAGGAACGATTGATAGTGAACTTTTTGGTCATGAAAAAGGTGCTTTTACTGGTGCAACTCAAGACAGAAAAGGATACTTTGAAGTTGCTGATGGTGGAACTATTTTTTTAGATGAAGTTGGTGAATTACCTTTAACAACCCAAGTACGTTTGTTACGTGTTTTAGAAAATGGCGAATTTATAAAAGTAGGTTCCTCTAAAGTGCTAAAAACAAATGTTAGAATTGTGGCTGCAACCAATGTTCACATGCAGGAAGCTATTCAGAAAGAAAAATTTAGAGAAGATTTATATTATAGATTAAGTACAGTAGAAATCCATTTACCTGCTTTAAGAGAAAGAAATGAAGATATTCATTTACTTTTTAGAAAATTCGCGGCAGATTTTGCTCAGAAATATAGAATGCCTTCAATTCGTTTAGATGACAATGCTGTTGCTATCCTACTAAACTATCGTTTTCCAGGAAACATTCGTCAGCTTAAAAATTTAGCAGAACAGATTTCAGTAATTGAAGAAGAAAGAGTGGTTTCTGCACAAAAATTACAGCATTATTTACCTAATAATAAAGGTAATTTCCCTGCAGTTGTTGGTAGTAAAAAAGAAAATGACTTTTCTACAGAACGTGATATTATGTACAAGATTTTGTTTGATATGCGAAATGACATCAACGATTTAAAGAAATTGACGTTAGATTTGATGAGGAATGGAAACATTGAAGAGGTTCAAGAAGAAAATCATCATTTATTAGAAAAAATTTACAGCAATAAAGAATTAAAAGAAAATGACATTGAAGTGATGAACATTCCTCAAAATTCTTCTGCTGAAAAGGATTATGATTTTATTGAGACTATTGAAGAAGATGAATCTTTATCTTTACAAGACAAGGAGATTGAAATGATTAAAAAGTCTTTAGAGAAAAACAACAATAAACGTAAATTAGCTGCCAAGGAATTGGGTATTTCAGAGAGAACGCTCTATAGAAAAATAAAACAATACGATCTTTAATAATTAATTATAAAAATGTCAGTTCGAGTGATTTCGATTTTTCATCGAAATTGTATCGAGAACTTTATCAATTATGAAAAAAATAATTTTATCGCTCATTATAATAGCAACTTTTATTGGTTGTGGTATTTATGGATTTTCTGGAGTAAATACGGATGCAGAATCAATTCAAATTGATTTTTTCCCAAATCAAGCACAATTAGTAGAACCAGTTTTAACACAACGTTTTACAAATGATTTGCAAGATTTATATACACGTCAAACAAACTTAACACTTACAAACTCGAAAGCAGATTTACATTTAAGTGGCGAAATTACAGGATTTAGAGTTACGCCAATGAGTGGAACTTCAGATCAAACAGCAGCTCAAAACAGATTAACAGTTACTATAAACGTTCGTTTTGCAAATAGATTAAATGAAAAAGATGACTTTGAAAAAAGCTTTTCTTTTTATGCTGATTTTGCAGCAAATGCACAATTAGTTGGTGGTGTTTTAGAAACTGCCTTAGATGAAATTGTAGAAAGAATTACACAAGATATTTTTAATGTTACTGTTGCAAAGTGGTAATTGGAAGTTGGAAGTTGGAAGTTGGAATAAAAAAGCAAATAATCAAAGTTGAAAAAAGATCGTTTCATCAATATATTAGATAAAAAACAAATGATTCAGCAAGTAGAAACTGCTGAATTAAAAACTGTTGTAGATGAATTTCCTTATTTTCAAACTGCAAGAACTTTATATTTAAAAGGATTAAAAAATCAAGATAGTTTTAAATATAATAATGAATTAAAAACAACTGCAGCACACACCACTGATAGAACTATTTTATTCGATTTTATCATCTCTAAAGAATTCAATACTTCAGAAAAAGAAATTCATCAAAAATTAATCGAAAAGATTTCTGAAGAGAAAACTTCTAAAAGTAGCATCAATATAAAAAGCGCTATTGAAAAAACATCCGTAGAAAAAATTGAAAACGAATTACAGGTTGGCAAACCAATTTCTTTTACAAATGCTGAAAATTATTCCTTTAATCAATGGTTACAATTATCTACAAAAAAGCCAATTATTAGAGAGGTTTCCGAAGAAAAAAACATCAGTGAAAACCAGCAAATTATTGAGAAGTTTATTAAGAACAACCCTAAGATAGAACCTATTGCTAAAGACAAAAGTGTTTCTATTTCTGTTGCAAAAAATAAGCAAGATGCTGCTTTAATGACAGAAACTTTAGCCAAAGTTTATTTGGAGCAAAAAAAATACGAAAATGCAATACAAGCATATAGAATTTTAATTTTGAAATATCCAGAAAAAAGTGGTTTCTTTGCAGACCAAATTAAAAGAATACAAATTTTACAAAAAAATAAATCATGAATTATACAGTTTTTATAGTATTAATTTTATTTGTAGCCATAGCCTTAATATTAATTGTTATGGTACAAAATCCTAAAGGTGGAGGGTTATCTTCTTCTTTTGGAGGTGGAGGAGCACAATCTTTAGGTGGTGTGCAAAACACAAATAATTTTTTAGACAGAACAACTTGGACGTTGGCAATTGCAATGTTTGCATTAATTTTATTATCGAACATCGCTATTCCAAGAGGTGGAGAAAATGATGTGAATTTAGATAGAACTCTAGAAGGAACAGCTCCTATAGAAAACACAACTTCAGCTCCAGCAACAAACGATACTATCAACTAATATTCTAGTGATATTAAATATAAATGCCAACGTAAATGACACGTTGGCATTTTTTTATGCTCTTAATTTACCTTATAAAATCATTCAGAGCAAAATTGTCAGTTTTAAATTGATGGCATAATTTCTGACTGATATTTAGTGTAAAAATTAATTAATTAATTAACCTACCTGTTTTAAACAGGTTAAAATTTATAAAAATATGGGATTAAATATTAAACCTTTAGCAGATAGAGTTCTTGTAGAACCTGCACCAGCAGAAACAAAAACGGCATCTGGATTAATTATACCAGACAACGCAAAAGAAAAGCCACAAAAAGGAACTGTAGTTGCAGTTGGTAATGGTAAAGTTGATGAGCCTTTAACTGTAAAAGTTGGAGACACTGTTTTATATGGTAAATATGGAGGAACTGATTTAAAATTAGATGGAACTGATTATTTAATGATGCGTGAATCTGATATTTTAGCAATCATCTAAAAAAGTGTTCAGTTCGCAGTTGTAGTTTTCAGTAGCAACTTTTGAATGAATAAAACTTAAATAAACTATTAATTCTGAGTGGAAAACTTGAAACTTGAAACTCGGAACTTTAAACAATTTTAAACAATGGCAAAAGATATAAAATTTGATATAGAAGCTAGAGATGGCTTAAAACGTGGAGTTGATGCGCTTGCAAATGCAGTAAAAGTAACTTTAGGACCTAAAGGAAGAAATGTAATTATTTCTAAATCTTTTGGAGCACCAACAGTTACTAAAGATGGTGTTTCTGTAGCAAAAGAAATTGAGTTAGCAGATCCTTTAGAAAACATGGGAGCACAAATGGTAAAAGAAGTAGCTTCTAAAACCAACGATTTAGCTGGAGATGGAACTACAACTGCAACTGTATTAGCACAAGCAATTGTAAAAGAAGGATTAAAAAACGTTGCTGCTGGCGCAAACCCAATGGATTTAAAACGTGGAATTGACAAAGCTGTTGCTGCAATTATTGCAGATTTAGAAAAGCAAGCTCAAAAGGTTGGTAATTCATCAGAAAAAATAAAACAAGTTGCTTCAATTTCTGCAAATAATGATGATGTTATTGGAGATTTAATAGCAACAGCTTTTGCAAAAGTTGGTAAAGAAGGTGTAATTACTGTAGAAGAAGCAAAAGGTATGGAAACATACGTAGATGTTGTGGAAGGTATGCAGTTTGATAGAGGTTATTTATCTCCTTACTTTGTTACAGATGCAGATAAAATGATTGCAGATTTAGAGAATCCATATGTTTTATTGTTCGATAAAAAGATTTCTAACTTACAAGAAATTCTTCCAATTTTAGAACCAGTTTCTCAATCTGGAAGACCTTTATTAATTATCGCTGAAGATGTTGATGGACAAGCATTAGCAACTTTAGTGGTAAATAAATTAAGAGGTGGATTAAAAATTGCTGCTGTAAAAGCTCCTGGTTTTGGAGACAGAAGAAAAGCAATGTTAGAGGATATCGCTATTTTAACTGGTGGAACTGTAATTTCTGAAGAAAGAGGTTTTTCTCTTGAAAATGCAACGTTAGATTTATTAGGAACTGCAGAAGGAATTACAATTGATAAAGACAATACTACAATTGTAAATGGTTCTGGAAATCCTGAAGCGATTAAAACAAGAGTAAATCAGATTAAAGCGCAAATAGAAACGACTACTTCTGATTACGATAAAGAAAAACTACAAGAACGTTTGGCTAAGTTAGCTGGTGGTGTTGCAGTTTTATATGTAGGTGCTGCTTCTGAAGTAGAAATGAAAGAGAAAAAAGATAGAGTTGATGATGCTTTACATGCAACAAGAGCTGCTGTAGAAGAAGGTATTGTTGCTGGTGGTGGAGTTGCTTTAGTTAGAGCTAAAAAAGTTTTAGAAAAATTAGTTACAGAAAATTTAGATGAAACTACTGGAGTTCAAATTATAAACAAAGCAATTGAAGCGCCTTTAAGAATTATTGTTGAAAACTCTGGTGGAGAAGGTTCAGTTGTTATCAATAAAGTTTTAGAAGGTAAAAAGAACTTTGGTTACGATGCTAAAAATGATGTGTATGTAGACATGTTAGAAGCTGGAATTATAGATCCTAAAAAAGTAACAAGAGTTGCTTTAGAAAACGCAGCTTCTGTTGCAGGAATGATTTTAACAACAGAATGTGCTTTGATAGATATTAAAGAAGAATCTGCTGGTGGAATGCCTCCAATGGGTGGTGGAATGCCAGGAATGATGTAATGGCGAATCGCCATAGATAATTAATTTACTCTTGCTTTAGAGTAACTTAATTTATTTCTAAAAAAATAAAAATCCGTTAGAATTAATTTTCTAACGGATTTTTTAATTTTTGTAAGTTATATTTTATTCAAGCTTATATAAAAAATACTAAGTCTAAAATTTATGTAATCTTAATGTAATTTTTACTCTTGTTTTATAACTTTTTCCAACTCTCCTTCATGGTTTTTTATAATTACTTCATCTCTGTATTTACAACAAGGATGCACAGAATTATAAGCCTCATCTTTCGCTATAATTTTTTTATCATCTTCTAATAAAATATCATGACCAACTTCCAAAACATTGTCTTGAATAGCTTTAATATCGGTTTTACGCTCATCCATAATTAGATTTAGTTGATGCGTAGTTGGGCTCCATAAAGCAAACTTTACACCTTTTGTTTTTAAAGCTGCAGTTTCTATACGCTTTTTACACATACCACAAATACCATCTACTTTCATAGTTACTTTTGCGTTTTTATCTTTCTTTACTTCTTGAGCTTGTACTGTAAAACCTACCAAGATCACTATTAATGTTATGAATATTTTTTTCATTTTTATTGATTTTTTGATTTCTAAAAAGATAGAAATCTTGTTATTAATTCTTTTTTATGTTAACTTATTTAATCTCATTTAGTGGATTATTTTATTTTAAATCGCAATCCTGCATACAGTGATTTTCCAAAAATTGGCTGATACACAATTGTAGTATCAAAATTTGCACCAAAAGGATCATCGCTTCCTAAAATAGGATTTGGTTGTTGCACATTTGTTAAATTTTCTCCTCCAATATATACTTCAAATTTATTTGAAAATACTTTTGTTATTTGAGAGTTTAACAATTGATAAGATCCTACATTTTCTGGTAATCGATATTGAGTAGGATTTGAACTTGTGTTTGGCAAACGTTGTTCTCCAATAATATTATAGGTAACATCAAACCTCCACTGAGACTCCTTTTCTGTTAATTCAGTTTCATAAGATAAATTTGCAAAAAAGCGATCTTTTGGCTGAATTGGTTTTTGCAAAGTACCACTTTTAAAATCTGTAGAAATATCAAAATATTTATAGGCAGTTCTTAAGTTTAAGTTTTTTGCTAATTCATAATTTACTTCTACTTGAAAACTATTGGCAATACTTTTACCATCTAAATCGTAAAAAGAAATTTCTTGTGGATTTTCCCAATCTACAATTACTTGGTTTTGAAAATCTGTTTGATAAAAATCAAACGTAATATCTCCATTTTTTCCAAATACGTTGAATCTTTGCATGTAAGAAACTCCATAATTCCAAGCAATTTCTGGGTTTAAACCATAGATATTTCCACCAACATTGTCAACATTTATTTGTCTTGAACTTGCAAACAACTGCTGGTTTTCCGCAAAAATATTTGCACTTCTTTTTCCTCTTCCAACAGATGCTCTAAAAACTCCTCTATCCCAAGGAACATATCTTACGTGCAAACGTGGCGTAACAAAAGTACCTAACAAATTATGTGTATCAATTCTTATACCTGCTGATAAACTAAAATCTTCTAAATTGTCAAATTCATATTCAAAAAATGCTCCTAAAGAATTTTCTTTTCTTTGGTAATTTGTTGTGTTTACCAATTCATCAAATTTATCATACGTAAAAGATAAACCCGTTTTAAATTGATTTCTTGTATCACCAATAATTGAATTTAATTGTAATTTAGAATACAAACTTTCATGCTGAATATCATATACATTTAAGCCAAAATAAGAGTCTTGTTGATGATTGCTATAAGCTGTTTGAAAACCCAAACTTTGATAAGGCATTTCTGGAAAAACGTAACCAAGTTTTAAAGAAGTATCAAAACGTTTTGTATCAATTTCACTTCCCCAATTGTTTGTGGTACCTCTATCATTTTCTGGCTTAAAATTGAGTTCACCAGTCTGTTTTTCATCATTTAAAAAACGAACATTTATAAAACTTACCCAACCTTTTTCTGCATCTGTAAATTGCCATCTATTCATTACATTTATCTGGTTAGATAATGGCATATCTAAAAAATTATCGTCATTATTATCAAACTTCTGACCTGTATAATTTCCATGGATATACAATCCTGTTTGCCATTTATCTGAAATTCGCTCATTAAAATGTGTGTTCAATTCAAAACGCCCCATTTGAGAACCATAAGCATTTAAGAAAAATTTATTATCAGAAAATGGCTTTACCAATTCTGCATTTATTTGTCCAGAAATACTCTCAAAACCATTCACTACAGAACCTGCTCCTTTTGTAATTTGAATACTTTCTACCCAAGTTCCTGGCGTAAATGTCATTCCAAAAACCTGACTTGCACCTCTAATAGATGGAATGTTTTCTTGCGTAATTAGCAAATATGGACTTTTTAAACCAATCATTTCAATTTGTCTAGTTCCTGTTAAGGCATCCGAAAAACTTAAATCGATAGATGGATTTGTTTCAAAACTTTCAGCCAAATTACAACAAGCAGCTTTCAGCAATTCTTCTGCATTTACTGTAAACATATTTGTGGTTGATAAAAACGATTTTTGAACCGGATTTCTTTTTGTGCTAATTGTAATTTCTTCCAAATCGCTTTCTGGCTTTAAAAAATAATGAATTGGCTCTAAATTATTAATGGTAATTGTATCAGTTTTATAGCCTAAATAATTAACAACTAATTTTTTATACTCAGGTTTATAAGCAATTGTAAACCAACCTTTGCTGTTGGTAATTGCACTTACATTGGTGTTTAGCCAATGTACAGAAACGCCCTCTATTCCCAAATTATCTTTAGGATTATTTTTTTCCATAATCATTCCTTTATACGTAGTTTGAGAAAGAAGAATGAATGGCATAAATAGCAAGAAACTATTTAAAATATATTTTTTCATTTTATGTTGATTTTAATTTGATAACAAGACTTTTAATCATCTAAAAAGATGATATTTAAATGTTAAAAAATTAAATCAAATTAAAAAAGATTGATAAGAAATCTGATAATCGAAAGAAATATCAGGTGGAGAAAAGTTTTTGTAGAAATTATTTTCAGTATCAATTTCTACAAATAAATCTTTGTAAGCGATAAAAAAAGCTGCTAAAAACTGTTGATTTTCAAAAGTGATGTTCTTAATTTTGTTGACTTGCAATGTATCTTGCCCTTCAATTTGATGAACCTCATCTTTACAACAACTTTTCTTTTCAGATATTTTTCCCATACTCGTTCCACAAATATCAGTTTTGCCAGTAAAAGAAATATCCACTAAAAAATCTCCACAATAATGTGTATCAACCGTAAAAGAAAAGGTTGAAAACAACACTAAAAACGCAAGTGTAAAAGATGATATTTTAGTTAAAAATTGTTTCATTATTATTTTGCGAATTTACAATAAGATTTTAAAACAATTTGTTAAAATGCGATGGATATAATTCCATACAATAATTAAAGTATTCTCGATATTAATTTTGATAAGAAATATTTATTCTGATAGATAAATTCTTGGAAAATTTTAACAAGAAGTAAAGATTTATAATTTATTTTTGTAGTTAAATTTTTAGGCATGAATACAGAAGTTTTATCAAAAGAAATTGATACAATTATAGCAAATAAAGAATCGAAAGAAAACAAGTTACAAGCAATTTGTGATTATTTAGAAAGTGAAATTTCTTATTACGACTGGGTTGGTTTTTACTTTATAAATGGCAATAAAGAAGAGTTAAAATTAGCACAATATACAGGTGAAGAAACTGAACATACTATTATTCCTTTTGGAAAAGGAATTTGTGGGCAAGTTGCTGTAAGCAATAAAAACTTTGTGGTGCAAGATGTTGCTGAACAAGACAATTACATTTCTTGTGGTTGGAAGGTAAAATCTGAAATTGTGATTCCTATTTTTGTTGATGGCGAAAATATTGGTCAAATTGATATTGATTCTCATACAGCAAATACGTTTACAGAAAAAGATGAAGAATTATTAGAATATGTTTGTAAACAAGTTGCAACGTTGTTTTAAACTATTTGCCACAAATTAAATATAATTGTGATACTCTTTTTATAAAGTTTGTCATTCTGAAAGTATCTCACGTGTTTTAAATTATACACTTAGATTCTTTCAGAATGACAAACTGTGTGGGAAATCATCTTTATTAGATTGTAATTACTCTTAAAAATCACCACGAATTCACGAATTAAAATTATTTTTTTACTCTTTTTATAAAGTTCAGAAAGCTCTGCAAACTGTAACTGCAAACTGAAAACTCTTTTTGTTAACTACTCCCCTATTTTGTTACTATCTTTTTATTGTAATTCATTCAT
>CAXBPL010000067.1:0-13399 GCA_963977615.1 uncultured Polaribacter sp.
AATATCCTTCTAAAGTTTGTGTGAAATTTGGTGATTTGATAAATTCAAGAGAAATCTTTAATGCGAATGAAAAACCAAAAGCCATCAATATTTTAAAAAATAACGTTAGCAATCAACTAAAAAAACTGACAGTTCATATTCCTAATGATGAGAATTATGCTGCTACTCTATCCAAATTAAATGCTGCCAATGTAGATTTTACAAATGTTGACAACGTAAATAAAATGATTGCTGAAAATAATTTTCCTAATCCTGTAAAAAAGCACCCTAATTATTTAAAACCACTCTTTTATTTGATTCTTTTAAATAGTATTTTTCCATATTTTATTTGGAAAAAAATGTCTAAAAATATTGGTGAAATTGAATTTATTGACACCATGAAATATGCTGTAAATGTAATTTCTTTTCCTATCTTTTATGGTTTACAAGCTTTAGTGATTAACTTTTTCTTTGGATGGGAAATTGCTTTGATTTATTTTGTGGCTTCTTTTTTATTGGTTTTAGTTTACACTAAATTTTCTGTAACGAATACAGAAGATTTGTAAATTAAAGAAAATTCTTACCATTTTTTAATTTTGACTTTAGAAGAAATCTCATTATAATATACTTTAAAAATTGGTAAATTATTTTTTAAATTAGAAAGTAAGTTGATTTTTTTACGTAAAAGTGTTAATTAAATAAAATACTATATTACTGGATAACTAATAAGATTTGTAATTTAATTTTTAATTTTACTAAATTAAAATTGTTATTAGCAACTGAAACTTTACATAATCTATTTAATTTACGGTAAATGTGTAATAAAAGTTACTATATTACGTGTTGTAATTAATTCAAATACGTGCCATAAAGAACATTAAAAAACAAGAATGAAAAAACTAAATGTAGAAGCTAAGAAATTATATTACCACGGATTTGTATTAAACGAACAAGAATTGAGACGTTTTAATGATTTAATACACGAACAAATAAAAAAAGAGAATAAAGGAATAGTTAAAAATAAGTTTTCAATTGTTTTCGAAAATGGTGTTGTGGCTGAAACAGAAGATATTGAGGAAATATTTTCTATTGAAAATAGTGGTTCTGAAAAAATAACAGAATTAGAATTAACTTCAATGATTGAAGACGAAAGAAAAGTTAAAGTAGAATTTACTAACGCAAATTCTAATAATATCTCAAGTGAAGTAAGTATCAATTATCATATAAGTGGAATAACAAGAGATTGGGTTTTTATTACAAGCTCTTTGCTAGAAGAAAGAATCAAAAAGATAAAAAGATGGAACGTAAATTTCAGTACAAAAAATAAGAGTTTTCGTTTTTTTATGACTCTTAGTTTCCCAATAGCAATATTGATAGCTATGATGTTTTCTTTATTAACGGGAACTAGAGATAAAAGTAAAATAATCGAAAATATTAGAACAGATTATGAATCAGGAAAATTGACTGAACCTATTGAAGCATTACTTAGAATTCACGAAAGTACTAGTGCAATTGATACTGAAACTCCTTTGAAATATGCTCTTATAACAGTTGGAAGTATTTATATTTTTATAATTTTTATGTATATATACTTAATTAAGTTTTATTCTGTTTATAATTTTTGTTGGGGAGATTATTTAGAATCATTCAGGAAAAAAGAATCCTTAAGAAAAACTGTCAATACAGTCATAATTATTGGGTTAATAGTATCTATAGTCGGTGGAATAATAGCTAATTACATAGGAAAATAATTAAACGCAACATCCGAATATATCAAATACAATTTAAATAAATTTATCTAAATTATTTTTGACCCTAGAATTACACCAATTAAAAATTCAAAAAACTATAATTATTCCAATATTCATCAAACAAGTTTAGCCCAGATTGAACGACCTGTTTGAGCTCTTTTTTGCTTTTTTCAAGCAAAAAAAGCGAGTAGTGAAAGCTGGAAATAGCTCCTAATCAATAATTGCGTCTTGGATAATTTGCTGAATTTCGGTTCTAATATTTTCTCTTACCAAACCTCTATTATTCGCAGTTGGGTAGGTTCTGTTAGATAGAAAAACATACACAATTTCGGTTTTTGGATCTGCCCAAGCATAGGTTCCTGTAAAACCAGAATGCCCAAAACTTTCGTCGGAAACACAACCACAAGTTGCTTTTACATCTGGATTTAATTGTGGTTTATCGAATCCTAAACCTCGTCTGTTATTTTTATCTGCATAATAACGTGCGTTAAAAGTATCGATAGTTTCTGCGTTTAAATAACGTCTGCCACCATAAAAACCCTTTTGCAAATACATTTGCATCATTTTTGCAACATCGTTTGCATTGGCAAATAAACCTGCATGACCACCAACTCCACCTAACATTGCTGCACCCATATCATGCACATAACCATGCACTAATTGATTGCGATAATAATCGTCTTTTTCTGAGGGTACAATTTCTGATTTATTAAATTTTTCGATGGGTAAATACGTCATTCTATCTGCACCTAAGGAGCTATAAAATTCTTTCTCTGCTAAAACGTTTAAAGGTTTTCCATATTTTTCTTCTAAGGCTTCTTTGAATAAATAATACCCTAAATCGCTATATTTATACCCTTCATTTTCTCTTTGATCTACTTCTTTGATGTATTTATAAATACTGTCTTTATAGGATTTTCTGATAAATAAATTCTCAGCAACTTTTACATTATAATCTCTACTACTTTGCGATTTATAGTATGTGCCAGAATTTTTATGTGTAATGCTGTCTTGCGTTTTTATGTAAAAAGGAATCCACGCTTTTAATTTTCCATAATGAGATAAAATTTCTTTTACGGAAATAGTTGCCTTATTAGTTTCTGCAAAACTTGGTAAAATATCTTTTAAACTTGCAGTTAATGGTATTTTTTGATCTTCAGAGGCTTTCATAATCATAGGTAAGGAAGCCAATATTTTGGTTAAGGAAGCCAAATCGTAGATGTCAGAATTTTTTACAACTGTTTTTTTATCTGCTGTATGATACCCAAAACTTTTATTATAAATTACCTTTCCTTTTCTTGCCACCAAAACTTGAAAACCTGGTGCCATTTTTTTCTTTAAAACAATCTTAGAAATGGAATCAATTGCTGTTAATTTTTTTGATGACATATCTGCATCTTCAGGAATTGTATATTCTAATCTACTTAAACTGTACGAATCAATTCCATGCCCAACTTTAAATTCCTTGCCAATTGAAACCGGTAATTTTCCCTGTAAAATATAAGCGCCAAAAATTGCTTGTGCAGATAGTTCTTGTGCTAATTTACTATTTTGATAAGAGACAATAACAGTTTCGATATTCGTAAAACTTTTTAGCTGTAACAAACTATAAGGACTTGTAAAAACATCTAAAATAACGTCTTTTTGTCTTGCAATTTCTTGCAACCAAACCAATTCTTTTTCATCAAACTTATAACTTTTCCAAGGATGATTATTCGATTTATGAAACCCAATAATTACTTGATTATAAGGTTTTAGTTTTGCCATCAAACCATCTAAATTTGAATCAGAAATAACATCAACTTTGGTGTAATTCTTTAACATATTTACAAAGTGTTCTCCAGAATCGTCTCCTAATTTTACGTAGGCAATTTTTTTAAGTTCTAAATTTGCTACTGGAATGTTTTTCTTTGCATCTTTTACTAGAGTTATGGAGTTTTTAACAAGTTTTCTATGTAAAAGTTCATCATCAATCGTATTTAAATCTTGTTGTAAATTCTCTAAAACAACAGGTTTATAGTTGTTTAAACCCATCCAATATTTAGCTTTTAGAATCTTTTTTACAGAAAAATTTAATTGTTCTTCGCTTAATGTTTTTAACGTAATTGCTTGTTTTAAAAGACGAACACTTGCAGGAATATCTTGTGGAATTAACAAGATATCATTCCCAGCTTTTATGGCTGCCACATCAATTTCTGCTGGAGTTGCATAATTGGCTGCACCTTTCATATTTAAGCCATCAGTAATAATTAAACCATTAAAACCTAACTCATTTTGCAACAAATTGGTGACTACATTTTTTGATAATGAGGTTGGTAAATCTGTATTCGGTTCTAAACTTGGTATGTTTAAATGTGCAGTCATTACACTCCCAATTCCAGCATCAAATACTTTTCTGTAAGGATACAATTCAATGGAATCCAATCTTGCTTTATCAAAATTTAAAACAGGTAATGTATGGTGAGAATCTGATGCTGTATCTCCATGTCCTGGAAAATGTTTTGCATTTGCCATCACTCCATATTTTTGCATGCCTTGTGTAAAAGCAATTGCTTTTTGCGTTACGTTTTCTTTACTTTCTCCAAAAGAACGGTTCCCAATTATTGGATTTGCTGGGTTTGTATTGATATCTACAACTGGTGCAAAATTTATGTGAATCCCTAATCTTTTACAATGTTTTCCTAAATGTTCCCCAAACTTTTTTACCAAAGAATCATTTTGAATGGCCCCCAAAGTCATGTTCCAAGGAAATTTGTACGTGTTTTGCAAACGCATATCCAAACCCCATTCACCATCAAAACCAATCATTAACGGAATTTTAGAAAGCGATTGATAATGATTGTTTAATGCTGCTTGTTTTTCAGGAGTTCCTTGCATAAAAATTAAATTACCAACATGATATTTTTCAATCATTTGTGTAATAAAATATTCATGTTTTATATCCAAATTAGAATAGGCTTGCACCATAAATAACTGACCAATTTTTTCATCAATGGTCATGTTACTCAGAATACTATCTACCCAAATTTCTTGAGCTTTAGCATCTTTAGTTACTAAAGGATCTATGGTTTGAGCGTTAATAGTGTAACCAAAAGCGATTACTAAAAGTACTAATATTTCTTTTTTCATTATATTTTTCGAGTATTTTTTGGGCGTTTTAACAGGCTTTCCATTGTATCTTTTTAAAACGTCTTTGCAAAGTTTACGTATTTGCAAACTGTGGAAATCTCTTATGTAAGAAGTAAGACATTTATTTAAAAACGTTTTAAAAAGGATGCCATTTCAATCCTTAACGCAACTTGTCAATAAGGGTATTTGTTATTTAAATCAATTGTTATACCAAAAAGCGTTTGTGCCAACTTTGCTCTGCAGGAACTTCCCAATTATGCTCAAAATCTTCTTTGGTAGTTACCAAATTATTAAAAACAATAGTTTCTGAAGTAATTTTCTGCTCTTTTGCAAACTTTTGAAAATCGGCTAAAGTTACCAGATTAATATGCTCATTATCTTTAAAAGTAATGTTCATTTTATTCATTAAATCGATACCTAATTCCTTTTCAATTTCTTGTACAAAACGTACAGAACTATCTATGGAACAACCAGAAACATTGTTAAAACTTTCATCTACTGCCAACACCAAAAATTGATTGTATTTTATAGTAAACGAGCCTTTTAAATTATCTCCATGCCTTGTCCAAGTATTTATAAACATTTCTGCTCTCGTAGAAATAAAATCGATTTCTTTATGTGTAAACTCTCTATTAGATTGATAAATCCAAACTCGAGAATTATCTGGTAATTTGTTATAATCTGTAAACATTTTCTTCTAACTTTTAAATGTGTAATTTTTAATTGCGCTATTTTGCAATTACTTCATCAATCAATTTGTAAGTGTCAAAGAAATTGAAGGAGCATATTTCTTGTAAGATTTCACTTTACTTAATGCCCATTTTTGCCAATTTCCTTTTACATAAAAATACAAATCATTTTCTTTCTTTTTAGGATATTTTGTAAATCCTACAACAGGTGAATACAAAACCTCACTATTTTCATCATTTTCGTTTTTACCATATTCATTAAATGGAATAAAAAGCTTTTCAAAGGCGATAAACAACCCATTTTCTGGCATTTCTATATTGTAATCTTCTAAATTAACGGTTAACTTTAAATCGCCAGGTTTTAAAGTAAGTGGTATATTTATTTTTAACAAATCGTTTTTAGGATTCCCAGTTTTTTCATCTTTATCAAAAATTCTAAATCTAAATTTAGATTGTTTTGAATGCCTTTTCGAAAAATGAATTTCTATAGTTGAAATATAATTACAACAGCTATTTTTTTTAGAATTCGGAAAATACTTCGCAATCATTCTCATTCCTGAGGTATGTATTGCCTCAACTTTCTTTTTTACTTCATCTAAAGTAACACTTTTATCGATTTTTTTTGTCAGTACTATTTCATTTAAAACTTCTGAAATAGTATTTAAAAACAGCGTTTTTTTATATAAATCTTTTGCAACAACGATAGTGTCTTTATAATTTAAACAAGAAATATGCACTTTAGAGTCTAAGTATTTCTCATTTAAATTCATTAAAAATGTTCCATCTTCAGTAGAAGAAATTCCTTTATCAGAATTTAAAAAACTAATATTCGCATACACAATTGGTTCCTGTGTTTTGGCATCTACTAATTTTCCTTCAAAATTAATTCTTTGAGAAAATAGTTGTGTAGAAATGAATAAAAAGAATAATAGTTTTTTCATAAAATAATATAAAAACTTTAAAAACTTCTCGATACAATTTCGCAAAAAAGCGAAATCACTCGAAGTGACATATTGCTTTTACCTCAAATTAAATTTCTGTTGTAAAGCCGTTAATTTATCAGCATCAGACATGGTTTCTTTTGGTGCAGACATTCTTTCTTTAATTCCTTTTAAAACCTTTTTGGTGTACAAAGGAAAATCTGCATTTTGAATCCAATTGTTATAACCAGGATTTTCGATAAATACTTCTTCTACTGTTCTTCCTTTGTATTTTCCGAAAGAAAAGATTTCTTGTTTATCATCATTCATCAAAATAAAACCAGCAAAATCGGCTCTTTCTCCATGCGTAGAAAATTCGCTTAAAGCATCTACAGTATTACCAATATCTTCATATTTGTCAACTTGTGCTAACAAAATTTCGTAGGTTGCGTTTGTATCAGCTTCTGCTCCATGAGCGCCTTCTAATTCTCTTCCACAATAAAATTGATACCCAGCTCCTAATGTTCTTTGCTCCTTTTTATGGAAAATTACTTGCACATCAATGGCTTTTCTTCCATTCATATCAAAATCGATTCCAACTCGCATTAATTCTTCTGCCAATAAAGGAATATCGAATCTATTAGAATTAAAACCTGCTAAATCACAACCTTTAATCATCTCATTAACTTTTTTAGCTAACTCCTTAAAAGTTGGTTCTGAAGCTACTTTTTCGTTGGTAATTCCATGAACTGCTGTAGATTCTGCTGGAATTTCTACTTCTGGATTTACCAACCATGTTTTACTTTCTTTATTTCCATTTGGAAACACTTTTAGAATTGATATTTCTACTATTCTATCTTTGGCAATATTTACACCTGTTGTTTCTAAATCGAAAAATACAATAGGTTGTTTTAATTTTAAATTCAAAATTTATTCTTTAAGGTTCTTGCTCAATTTTGAATTTTAAACTCAAAATCTGAACATTATTTAGTTTATTCTTTATTTAATTGTGCTTTAAATTCTTCTACTTGTGCTTGAATATCTTCAGGCAAACTGGGTTCTTTAAAGTTATATTTTTCTAATTCTTCTAATAAAATTTCTGCTAAAAGTAAACGAGCAGTTGGTTTATCATCTGCAGGAATTACAAACCAAGGTGCATTTTCTTTGGAAGTTCTATTCAGCAAATCTTCGTAACAAAATTGATATTTGTCCCACAATTTACGTTCTTTTAAATCTGCTTTAGAAAATTTCCAGTTTTTCTCTTGAATGTTTAAACGTCTTAACAATCTGTTTTTTTGTTCTTCTTTAGATAAATTTAAAAAGAATTTTAAAACGATGGTTCCGTTTTTAGCCAAATGATTTTCGAAATCATTAATTCGTTCCATTCTATCATGAAAAAAAGCATCATCAATATCTTCTAAAGATTTTACAGCAGGAATATTTTCGCCAAAAATATATTCAGGATGCACTCTTGTAACCAACACATTTTCGTAATGTGTTCTGTTAAAAACACCAATTTTTCCTTTTGGAGGCAAAGCAACATAATGTCTCCACATAAAATCGTGTTTCAACTCCAACTCTGTTGGCACTTTAAAACTATGCACTTGCACACCTCTTGCATTTACATCTTTAAAAACTTCACGAATTAAGCTGTCTTTACCAGAAGTATCCATTCCTTGCAAACAAATTAACACACCATATTTGCCTTCTGCATACATAGTATCTTGCAAATCACTTATTTTTCTTCGGATTTTTTTCAGTTTCTTTTTTGCATCATCTTCAACTTTTTTCGTTGATAATTCTGCCAATTTTATTTGTGAAGAAACTTTATAGTCGTCTAAATTCATCATCCATCTTATTAAAGTTTAAAGATAGAAAAATTAGTGGATTTAGCATTGATTTTGGACTGGCATTTATCAATTAAAGTAATAATTTTTTCATAAAAAAATCAATATAAAACATAAAATTTCTAGGATGATAAAAACAGTCATCAACTAAAAATTTATTATTTAGTTAATTTTGTTGATGATTTTCTAATAATGAAATTACAAACATTACTAAATTTAAGATTCATCCGTTTAAAAAAAACTATTTCTTATTTTAGCACTTTAATTATGAAGTAGATGCCAAAAAAAGGAAAAGCAAAAAATACGGTCAATAAAGCAAAACATACGAGATTGATGAATCAAAAAATCAATAAAGTAAAGTTAGAAAAACAACAAACTAAAGAGCGTTTAAAGGCGATTATTTTAAAAGCAAACGAACAGAAAGATCAGGAATCATGAGTTTGAAATATTATTTAGGCGTAATAATTTCTGCTCCTTTACTGCCAATTCTATTTTTACAAGGCAAAAAAATACGTAAAAATGTACCTAAACTCCCTGAAGCTAGAAATCCAAAAGGATATATAAAAACTGATTCAGAAAAAACATTAAAAATTTTAGCAATTGGCGAAAGTACGATTGCTGGAATTGGTGTAGATTTTCATGAAAATGGATTTATTGGAGCACTTGCCAAAGAAATATCAGCAAAAACAAACCATTCCATTTTATGGCGAGTGTATGCAAAAAGTGGTTATACAGCTAAAATGGTGCGTAAAAGATTAGTGCCAAAAATTGTAGATTCTACAGCAGATATTATTGTAATTGGTTTGGGAGGAAATGATGCTTTCAAATTAAATTCACCTGAAATATGGATGTTAAATGTGAATCATTTGATTAGAGATTTGAAGAGAAAATTCCCAAAAACACCCATTTATTTTACAAATATGCCTCCAATTAAAGAGTTTCCTGCATTTACACGAATCATAAAATTTGTGATTGGAAATTTGGTGGAAATTTTAGGAAACAAATTGTACAGAAAAACAAAAAACAAAGAAAATGTACATTACAATAAAGAAATCATAAATTTTGAAACTTGGAAAAAACGATACAATTTAGAAGGCGATATTACTACTTTTTTTAGTGATGGTGTGCATCCTTCAAAATTAACGTATCAAATTTGGGGAAAAGATATGGCTACTTTTATTATGAATACAAAAAGTTTTAAATAATGAATTCAGAAGAAATCATACATCATTTTAATTTATCAGAACATCCTGAAGGTGGCTATTTTAAAGAAACTTATAGAAGCAAAGGAGAAATTTTATCTAAAGATTTAGGTGAAGGTTTTGAAGGAAATAGAAACTATTGTACAAGTATTTATTTTCTACTGACTTCAGATAAATTTTCTGCATTTCATAAAATAAGTCAAGATGAAATTTGGCATTTTTATACAGGCACAACCTTAAAATTACATTTAATTTCTCCTGAAGGAAATTATTCTTTTATACTTATTGGGAGTGATTTTGAAAATGGCGAAATTCCACAATTTACAGTGCCTGCTCATTATTATTTTGGAGCAGAAGTTGTTGAAAAAGATTCGTTCTCTTTTGTAGGTTGCACAGTTTCTCCTGGTTTCGATTTTAGAGATTTTGTGTTGCCAAGTTGTAATGAATTATCAAAAGAATTCCCAAAACATACACAAATTATTAAGGAATTAACGCATCATTAAGATGAAGATTTTTAAACCCTATGTCTAAAAAAATAATCATTCTTGGTGCAGGAATTTCTGGAATCCACTTAGGAAATCGACTTAAAAAAGAAGGGTTCTCCATAAAAATTTTAGAAGCGAATAACAGAATTGGAGGAAGAATTTACACCAAAAATGTTCACAACACAAAAGTTGAACTTGGTGCAACTTGGCTCTGGAGATACAATCCTGAACTCTTAAAAATCTGTAAGGAATTAGAAATTTCTTTATTCGAGCAAAACATGACTGGTGATGCTTTGTATGAACAATCCAACTTGATTGCTCCTCAACGTTTTCAAGTTCCAAAAAACCAAGAAATTAGCTATAGAATTGTTGGTGGAACTTCTACTATTTTAGAAAAATTAAGTAAAGATTTCTCTGAAGATGAAATTGAATTCAATCAAAAAGTTATAAAAATTGATAAAACTGAAAATGCTATAAAAGTAACAACTCAAAATACTGAGTTTTCTGCAGATTTTGTAATTTCTACAATTCCTCCTCAAGTGCTCATAAATACTGTTGATTTTCATCCATCTTTAGATGAAAAAATTACACAAATTGCCAACAACACACATACTTGGATGAAAGATTCCATAAAATTTGCAATCGTTTATAAAACTTCTTTCTGGAGAGATAAAGGTTTGTCTGGTGTTGGTTTTAGCAATATTGGACCGTTCACAGAAATCTATGATCATTCTGATTTTAAAAACAATCATTTTGCGTTAATGGGTTTTTTAAATGGAAATTTATCAAACGAAACAAAAACATTTAGAGAAGAAAAAGTACAAGACCAATTATTCAAGTTTTTTGGCGAAGATGGAAAAAACTACCTTTCTTATGAAGAAAAAGTTTGGAATAAAGAAAAACTGACCAATTTCGAGAATGAACAATTTATCACGCCACATTTTAATAATGGAAATGCCATATATCAACAAGAATTTTTAAATGAAAAATTGATTATTGCAGGCTCAGAAACTTCTCCTAGTTTTGGAGGTTATATGGAAGGTGCTATTTTTAGAGGAAATCAGATTGTGGAGCAATTGAAAATTAAATTTCAATAAATATTTATAAATTATAATTTAAACGTACACCAGAAAAATAATTTATAGGATTTCCAGGATAATAATAACGAGGAGCTGCACCACCAAAACCAGTTGCATTAATTAATATTTGAGATGCATAGTGCTCATTAAAAATATTATTCAATCCAAAAAAGAGATTAAAATTTAAATCTTCGTTGATGTTTTTTGAATAGCCTACTTTAAAATTTGTAATGTTATAAGCTTCAGAATACAAATTATTACTATCTGTAATTGGCATTTGATCTACAAATTGATAATTTATATTTCCATAAAAACCTATCTTGGATGCAACATCAAAACCTACATTTACAATTTGTTTTGGAACTCCTGTTAATTCATTTCCAGAGAAATTATTTTCTCCATCAATAAATTCTTCAAATTTAAAATTATTAAGAGTATAAGATAAAAAAGGATGTATAGAAACCGTTTTATTTTTGAAAATGCTATAATCTAAACTCATTTCCAAACCATCATGTTTTGTGGCTCCAGCATTAATTCCAATAAATTCATCTTGGGCAGTTCTTCTAGAAACCACCAAGTTTTTTATATGTAATCGATATAAAGAAATTGCATAATTTAATTTATTTTTAAGAAAGGAACCTCTACTTCCCATCTCAAAATTCCAACCAGTTTCTGGTTTCAAATCTGTGTTTATTTGTCCATCAGGCAATAATGTTTCTGCTAATGAAATTGGCGAAAAACCATGACTGATACTTGAAAAAACACTCATATTATCAGCAATTAAATAAGACAGACCGACTTTTGGAGAAAGAATTGCGTTGAATTTAAAATCACCTGATTGATCTGGATTATTTTGCGAAACCATAAAATTATCTTCTAAAGTATAAGAAGTCTGATTCAAATTTAACCCAACAGAAAAAGTGGTTTTTGAGGAGATTTCATAATCTGTTTCTAAGAAAAGATTGTAATAAGTTCGATTCTCTTTAAAATTCGATAGCTCTTCACCTAAAACACTTCCATTTCCTTCAGGAAAATTTTGGTACAAATTTTCGAATGTTTTTACTTTATAGGTATCTTTGAAAACTTCACCTCCAAAAGTAAAATTCATATTTTTATTGAATACTTTTTTGGTTCCTACAACTCTACTTCTTGCACCTACAGCAAAACTATTTTCTTGTAAAACGTTAAAAGGTCTTGGCTCTAAAGCATCTCTAAAAGAGGTAAAAATACTTGTAACTTGTTCTAAATTATCATTTATTTGATACGTCCAAGTCACCCCCAAAATACCACGATTTGCATCTTCAAATCCTTTTGATTGCTGCCAAGTAAATGCAGCTTTTTCTGGATTGTTTCTAAAGTCATCTTCATTTATAGAACTAGGAATAAACGCCTTCAAATCTACATAACTTGCTAAAACTGTAAGTTCATTTTTTTGGTTGATGTAATGATTTGAATTTATTGTGAATGTCTGCCTGTTATATTCATTGTTATTTCTAAATCCATCACTTTTAGTATCACTAAAAACGGCTCTAACACTGTTGTTTTTAAAACCAAGATTCAAATTTACAATTCCTTTTACCAAGCCAAAATCGCCTATAGAAAACTCAGTTGCAATATTTGAATTTTGAAAATAGGAATTTTGTGGTTTTAGCAAAATAGTTCCTCCCAAACCTGCACCATAACTGCTAGAAGTTGCTCCTTTTTCTATTTCTAAGGAAGCAATACTTGCCAATTCAAAATCTTCAATCGTGGTTTCTCCACTTCCATTTGTTAAGGGAATATCTTTAAAATAAGCTCTAATTTTTGAGGTTCCAAAAAGATTTCTTGAACCAATTCCTCTAATGGTTATTCTATTCGTATTTAAAGAACCACTTTGCATAAAAATACCTGGCACTCTATTTAAAATTGGAGCAAAATCTGTATTGTTTGCGCGTTCAATATCTTTTGTGTTTACAACTTGAATCGTAGCTGTAGCCTTTTTTAATTTTCTTGGTAAATGATTGCTATTGATTATAATTTCATTCAAAACGAAAGCACTATTTTCTAATTGAACAACTTTAAAAGAAGCATCATAAAGATTAATTTCTTTATCGATAAAACCTAATTTTTGAAATGTATAGACGCCAAAAACATCAACTTTAAAAAAACCTTTTTTATTAGAAAATACTGTATCCTTTGTTTTTAAATTGATAATTTGAACATCTTCTAATTCAAAACCATTTTCAAAATTTACAACTTTACCAGTAAAATTATTTTGGGCAACACCATAAAAAGCAAAACATAAGAAGAGGATAATTAGAGTTTTATTTTTTGTCATT
>CAXBPL010000068.1:0-12917 GCA_963977615.1 uncultured Polaribacter sp.
ACACAACTTTTTATTTATTTCTTTTTCAAAAAAATTAAAACAAAAAATTAAAACATTGAAAACACGGTAATTAGAAATGAAAAAAAAACTCATTTTAATGATTAATATTATTTAAAATTAGAAAAAACTATTAAACCTTAACTTATATAGAATATCACTGTAGAATTTATAATATAAACTTAAAGAAAAATCACTTATATATATGACTAAATACTTAAAAATTATTCCAACTTAGGAAATTGATTGCTCTATTTTAAATGTTTTATATATAAAAATAAAACAAATTACATATAGTAAAGAAACATAAATCTATATTAATTTCTATTACCTCTATTAAAAGTAAGTTTTGTTTTAATCAGATTTTTTTTATTCTCAAATAATTCTGAAAATTATCAATGACTGTGTTAGGGATTGAAGCATTTGTTTGAGCTCTTTTTTATATCTCTATGATTACTCAAAAGCTCATCAATAATTAAACTAAAGTTTTAAAACTTTAAGTTACCTTATATATAGCCAAAAAAAAAGCGAGTGCGTAAAGCCCGACCGCGCTTTTTCGCGTGGAAACACCCAAAAGAAATTAATTATTACTTCTTATCTTTTTTTTCTTTTTCATTTTAGCAAACAAGATTTTATATTCTTCAACATTTATCTCTGCTTTTCTCTCTGAAATTACTTCTATAAAATCGAAATTGAGTTTTGTAGGCTGACTTTTTAAAATTTGATCTCTAAAAGCACGTTGTAAAATATCTTCGACTAAAAAATCTTCGTTTATAGTTTCTGGAAGATATTCCTCTTTTAAAGATAAGCTAAAAAGATTGGCTGTTGTATTGTACCAAAAAGCTTTCCAACCACTTCGTAAACCTTTTATATTATCGAAAGCAGTTTTACCTGTTTGACGATGTATTAATTTTATTAAGATTCGACCTTCAGTTTTGGTCATTTTTTTAATTTGCTCTGTAAACTCGCCTTCAATATACTTTTGAATTTGCCTGGTATATTTTCGTTTTTTGCTTTTAGAATCTATCCTATCTAATCTTGCATTTAAAGAATCTAACCTTTCTGATGCTAGTTTTGCATAAGGATATGATTTGAAAACTTTTCTGCGTAACCATAAATAATAACGAATATCGTCTCTAGATTTGAATTTTTGCTTTGGTAGTAGCGTAAATTCATTTAATTCTATAGTGATACTGTCTCCTGGTTTTACAAAAATGTAGTCGTCTATATTATGAGGCAAAGAATCTAGAACTTCTTTTTTTTGCGAAAAAGAAATCAAAGTAAAGAGACCTATATATATGTAGAGTAGTTTTTTCAAATTTTTGCGGGTTTTCGATACAAAATATCTGAAATAGAAATTTTAATCGAACTGATATTGTTTATTATTGTTTGTATTCTATGTACTCAAAAAGGTTGCCAAAGTTGTTTTAACTAATTTTATCGATAAAATCTTGCTCTGAAATAATTGTAACACCCAAATCTTGTGCTTTTGTTAATTTCGATGGTCCCATATTATCGCCAGCAATAATGAAATTTGTTTTTTTAGAAATGGATGAACTCACTTTACCACCATTATCTTCTATGGCTTTTTTGAGTTCGTTTCTAGACAATTGATGAAAAACGCCAGAAACCACAATCTTAATACCTTCCAGAATATTTGATTTATTCCAAACAAAACCAGAAGAAACAATCTCTTTCTTAAAATTATTACTAATCTTTTTTCTTTTTAAAATTGAATAATTTCCTGTAATCAACTTATGATATACTTTACCACAAACAATAGCATCTTCTAGAGCATTATGATAGTTATTTTGTTCTATTTCAAAAAAATTTGCTATTGTTGATAATTTATGATTATCTAAATCAAGATATCTTCTTGACAATTTTAAAGTACATTCAAACTGAATATCTGAGTTTGAAATACCATAACACCCAAAACAATTATTTAAAATAGCCCTTTCAGTTCCATAACTATGAGCAATAATTAACTTTCCTTCTATTAAATGTTTAACTTCTTCCCATATTTCAGGAAACTCTCTTTCATCTATTACATCCTCTAAACTTATTCCATGAATTCTTTGGGCAAAAGGATTAAATTTTAAATCTTTAGGCCTTATCAATGAATAATATTCATTGATTACAATTCCATTTTCAAATTCTGCAATACCAATTGAGCAAGGATTATTTCCATTGGATGTTTCAAAATCCAAAGCAACATAGTTTTCTATCATAACAATTCATTAAAAAAATACTTTTCATTAATTATAGTAATCCCATTTTTTTCTGCTTTTTCTTTTTTTACAGGTCCCATTTTTTCTCCAGCGATTAAATAAGAAGTACTTTTAGACAAAGCAGAAACATTTTTCCCTCCATTTGTTTCTATAATTTTCTTTAATTCACTCCTACTAATGTCGAATGTTCCAGATACTACAAAAGATAAACCTTTCAATTTGTCTGAACTATTTTCTGATTCAATTATTTCTAATTGTAATCCTGCATTCTTTAACCTCTCTAATATTTCTGTATTATTTTCAATTTTAAAAAAATCAACAACACTTTGAGCAATTCTTTCTCCAATCTCATCAACATTTACTAATTCTTCAAATGTTGCTACCATTAAATTATCAATAGATTTAAAATGTTTTGCTAATTTTTTAGCAACTGTTTCTCCAACAAAACGAATTCCAAGTGCAAATAATACTTTTTCAAATGGTATTTCCTTTGATTTTTCTATCCCTTTAATTATATTTTTTGCTGATAACTCTCTAATACCAATCGTTTTTCTATTACTAATTTTGGTAATAGTATCTGTAAAACCCTTAAAATTAATATCAAATATTTTAGAATTTCTTAATTCGTCAATAAAATTAACTTTTTTTGATTTATCTAATAGGTTTTCAAAATCATAATTAAATAATGCATCTTTATTTTTGTCATAATATTTTAAGAATAAAAACTCGGAGAGAGAAATGTAATTATCAATTCTTGGAAATCTGTAATGACTTGATTGCTTATAAAGATTCACTCTATTAGAAAACTTACTTTTAAACTTTTCTAATGTTTTTATATCTTTTTCGTTATCATTTATATTATTTAAATTTAGAATGTCTTCAATATCTAAAATTTCAATTGAGATATCTTCTGATAATCTTCTCGAAATATTTCCATAACCTAAAGCAAAAATCGCATTGTCAAGTTTTACTTGTAATTGATTGTTAATAAAAAAACCTGCATCATCAGAATCATAAGTTTTCTCTTTATTTACAATTTTATTTTCTGTCAAAAAATACAGGTCAGAATAGTTCTTAATTAATTTGTTTTCTCTCAACAAATCAACAGTCTCCTCTCCCAAACCATCAATATCCATTGCTTTTCTGCTGATGAAATGCTGAATTCTTCCTGTTATTTGTGGAGCACAACCAAATTCGTTTGGACAATAATGTTTTGCATCGCCTTCTGTTCTTACCAATTCTGTGTTACATTCAGGGCAGTGTGTTGCATAAATAGTTGGTGTAGAACTTATTGGACGTTTTGTGATATCAACAGCAATTATTTTAGGAATAATTTCGCCACCTTTTTCTACAAAAACGGTATCATTTTCACGAATGTCTAACTTTTCAATTTGATCTGCATTGTGCAAAGACGCACGTTTTACAGTGGTTCCTGCCAATTGCACAGGTTCTAAATTTGCGACTGGCGTAATTGCACCTGTTCTACCAACTTGATAAGTAATTTCGTTCAAGATTGTGGATACTTGCTCTGCTTTAAATTTATACGCAATTGCCCATCTTGGAGCTTTGGATGTATATCCTAATTCTTCTTGTTGTTGTAAATTATTTACTTTTATAACAATTCCATCAGTTTCGTAAGGTAAAGTGTGGCGTTTTGTATCCCAATTATTTACAAAGTAAAAAACTTCCTCAATTGATTTTGCTAAAGCAATTGTTTTTGGAACTTTAAAACCAACCTTTCTTGCATTTTCTAAACTTTCAAAATGCGTTTTATATTTTCTTTCTGATGTTACAACTTGATACAACAAACAATCCAAAGGTCGTTTTGCAACTTCAGAAGAATCTTGCAATTTTAAACTTCCACTGGCTGTATTTCTTGGGTTTCTGTATTCTTCTTCGTCATTTGCAACACGTTCTTCATTCATTTTAATAAAACCATCTAAAGGTAAAATGATTTCACCACGCATTTCAAAATCTTTTACAAAGTCTTTCTTAATTGATAAAGGAATTGAGCGAATCGTTTTTATATTATTCGTAACCTCATCTCCTTGAAAACCATCTCCTCTTGTAACTGCTTTTATAAATTGACCATTTTCATACGTTAAATTGATAGATGCTCCATCAAATTTTAATTCGCACGTATATTCAATTTCTGAAGTTCCCAACATTTTTTGAATTCTCTTTTCCCAATCTAACAAATCGTCTTTTGAGTAAGAATTATCTAAAGAATACATTCTATTTTGATGTACAACTGTATTAAAATTCTTGGTGATGCTACCTCCTACTCTTTGTGTTGGTGAATTTACGTCAAAAAAAACAGGATTTTCTTTTTCTAATTTTTCTAATTCTTTGAGTTTTATATCAAAATCGAAATCAGAAATTGTTGCATTATCTAACACATAATAGTTGTAATTATGATTGTTTAATTCATCTCGAAGTAAATGTATTCTCTCTTCAACAGTCATATATAAATGTAAAAAAACTTGTTTATATTCTTAATTATATGTAATTTCAAGTAATAATCAAAAATGATTTAAATAAATGAAATACGCTATAAAAATACATAAAATTTCTGCAGTTGACGAACTTGAAAATTCTTGGAATATTGAGGATTATAAGGAACTTTTAGACAGGTTTGAGCTGCCAAATGTGGAAAGCACTGATTTAAAAGAGTTAAGAGAATTGCTTTTTATGGCAATTTCGGATAAAGACCCAAGTGAAGCTGCAAGAATTATTTTGGATTATAAATTATCTGACGAAATGAATGAGCATCAAATAGATTCTGTTTCTTATGAAATGTTGGTTGATAAAATTTTTGAAGAATACCCAAGAATTGGATTGCATAAAAGATTATTTTGCGTGAATCAGTTACTATACAAAGCTTTTAACGGAAAATTCCCAACTGCAAAAGCTACGATTGTCGATTTTGAAATTAATCCAAAAAGAAATGCTCAAGAAGAGATTACCAAAGAGATTGCACTAAAATGTTTTGCTCAAAATTTAGATAGTCATAATGTAATTATCAGGTTATTTGGAAAACAATTAAATGGTGATGAAGAATTTGATGAAGCCAATGATATTATTTGGGATATTTTAAAAACAGAAACTGGCTACCAATTTATTACTTCTGAATATTTTATGAGTAAAGAGGAATTTATTAATAAAGAATTTGATTGTGAAATTGAGTTTTTTAGTGAGGAGTAAAATAAGCTCTTATTTTTTTATCATACAAATTAATTAGATGTAATTAATCTTTATAATCCGTACTTTTAACATCTAATTAATTTGTTTTTAATCTCAATGTTCTTTTTCCAAAAACAGGACTATTAAATTCTATACTATCTTCAAAATCAATAGATTCAGTTGGTGGATCAACAGGAACATTATCGATCATATTTCCTTTCAAATCTGTACATTCAACAAATAAATCATCATAAATTAAAATTATATCTTTTCTTCTTTCAATAAATGGTGATTGAGTTGCACTTTCATTTCTTACTATCATTTTATTGGTCAAATCAAATGCGCACCATTCAATATTACCAGAGTAAAATAAAGTATTCGTTTCTGGTATAAATAAGAAATCATCATTATTAATTTCATTCCCTTTTGCTAGTTCAAATTTTATTTTAGTCGTATTTCCATTTTCTTCAAAAGTTAATTCAGAAGATTGAAAAATTTTTTCATCAAAATATATTTTTTCAGAATGAACAATATCAAAATTTATTGATGAAATGATATAATTAAAATTCTTAACCTTTATTATTAAATTCATTAATTATCAATTTAAATAAATAATTAGACTTTATTCTCTTAATGTTCCAGAAAAATGATTCACTTTTTGGTTGATAGGATTTCCTGAAGAACGCCTAAAACTTGAAACCTGACCTGCATGCCAAATTGCATCTGCTATTGGACCATTTATAATGTAAAAAAATGGAATACTTACTTCATTATCTTTTTTTACTGATAATTCTTTTAAATCTTTAGTTGATAGAATCTTGTTTCTTAAAGCTTCAAAATTGAATAAGGTTTGTTTTCTCATTTCCGAAAAACTCATTTGCTCTTTGTCTTTTGCTTGTTTGAAATCTGTATTTGTTAAACGTAACATGGTTGCAGATAAATCGTAAATATGCTGAATTATTTCTAAGGATGTTCTGCCTTTTCCTGCTAATTGATACTCCAAATCTTTTTCTCTCAATCCTTCTGATGCCCAAAAATATCTAAAGCCTAAGCCATCAATCATTCTTGCAACTGTGGTTTGTGCTGTGTAGTTTTCTTCCATAGTTGGAATTTTGTAATATGGAAGTTGTTCTTGTGCTTTCAAATTAAAGATGGTTATTAGAAAAACAATAAAAGTTATTTTTTTCATTGATTTGAATTTTGATAAAAATAAGTAAAAAGACTTAAAAATTGAAGGTTGATTTCTTTTTAACACAAAAGAACATAGAATTGCTTTTACAAAAAATTACGCTGAGAGCTGGCAAACAAGTTTAGCCCAGATTGAACGACTTGTTTGAGCTCTTTTTTGCTTTTTTCAAGCAAAAAAAGCGAGTAGTGAAAGCTGGAAATAGCTCCTAAAAAACAAAATCCAAAACATTTTACTGCTTTGGATTTTGATATTATAATTTGTGATTAATATTTTAGTAGTAAGTAAATCTACGAACTTTTGCGATGTGTTTTGCCAAACGCATTACTTGATGCGAATACCCATATTCATTATCATACCAAATATATAAAATTACACTATCACCATCTGTAATGGTTGCTTTGCTATCGAAAATTGAAGGTGCAGTTGAGCCAATAATATCTGATGACACCAACTCATTATCTAAAGAATATTTAATTTGCTCAACCAAATCGCCTTCCAAAGCGTTTTGTTTTAAAATTGCATTGATCACATCTTTAGTAACTGGTCTTCTTAATTGTAAATTTAAAATTGCTAGAGATCCATTTGGTACAGGAACTCGAATTGCATTTGATGTTAATTTGCCAGCCAAAACTGGAATTGCTTTTGCAACTGCACTTCCTGCTCCAGTTTCTGTAATCACCATATTTAATGCTGCAGCTCTACCTCTTCTATATTTGCTGTGCATATTATCAACCAAATTTTGGTCGTTTGTATACGCGTGAATGGTTTCTAAATGTCCTTTTTTAATTCCGAAATTATCTTCCAAAACTTTTAAAACTGGTGTAATTGCATTGGTTGTACAAGAAGCTGCTGAAAAAATATCAATTTTATCAGGATCGTTTTGTTTGTGGTTTACACCATGCACAATATTAGGAACTCCTTTTGCAGGTGCCGTTATTAAAACCTTGCTTGCGCCTTTCGATTTTAAATGTCTTGCTAATGCAACATCATCTCTAAATGCTCCAGTATTATCGATGATTAAAGCGTCTTTAATTCCGAATTTTGTATAATCGATATCTTCTGGATTGTTGGCAGAAATCATAAAAACGGTTGTTCCGTTTATAATTAAAGCTTTGTTTTCGATATCTGTTTGTACAGTTCCTAAAAAATCTCTGTGAACAGAATCTACACTTAATAAGGAAGCTCTTTTGTCTAAAACTGTTTGTGTAATTTCGCCACGAGTTACAATTGCTCTTAATCTTAATTGAGAACCTTTGCCCATTTTAGACATTAATTCTCTTGCCAACAAACGTCCTATTCTACCAAAACCATATAAAACAACATCTTTTGGAGTGATGTTTTTTGCTTCTGTTGCGTTTTTTAATTTTCTTTTGATAAATGTCACTTTATCTTCACAACCTTCTGGATGCAAATAACATTCGTAAGCCAATTTACCAATATCTAATTTTGATGATGGCAAGTCTACTTGCTGAATTGCTTTTGCAATATTCAAAGCATCTTGAATAGTAATTGGTTTGTTTACAAATTCTCTTGAATACTCAATTAAATTTAAAATCTCACTTGCTCTTTTATCTATAAGTGGATTTCTAAACATAACCAACTCAATAGATTTATTATACCATAAATCATTTACGATATTAATAAATTCTACTGTTGCTTTTCTTGTTTGTGTTTGTAATTTAACTTCTTTTTCGTAATCTAAAGTTGATGACATAGCTGTGTAACTAATTTAAAATTTTTGCAAAAGTATTTCTTTTTTTGAAAATACGAAATCGATTTCGTTAAAAGTTTTCACATAAAAAAAATCCTGATTCGAAAATCAGGATTTATATTTTATTTAAAAGTGCTTTTTATCTAATTGCGTATCTTTCTGTTTCACCTTTTAGATTAATTACTTCAAGATAAAGAGGGGTTCCAGTGTTTATCTTTGTGTTTTCTATTGCTTTTAATGCATCAGAAGCATTTAAAACAGGTCTTTTATTTATTTCTGTAATAATATATCCTTCCACAACTCCATAATAAGCCAATGTTCTGTTGATATTCTGAATAATTTTTGCTCCACCTTTTAAATTATACTTCTTTAATTCTTTATCAGATAAATCTTTTAAAGACAAGCCTAAACTTTCAGAAACAAAAGTATTCTTCTTATTTAAAATAATTGTTTTTGAAATTAATTCTCCATCTCTTTCAATCACAACATCTAAATTATCTCCTGGTCTTTTAGAGGTTAATTGTCCTTTTAATTCAGAAAATTTAGAAATTTTTACATTGTTAACTTCTTTAATAATATCTCCTGATTTTAATTGAGAATTATTTGCGCCTTCTTCATAAAAAACTTCACCAACTCTTACACCATCTTCATTATATTCTCTATCAATAGAAATCCCTAAAATGGCTTCTTGTACTGCTCCAAACTCTAATAAATCATCTACAACTTTCTTTGCAATGTTAGATGGAACTGCAAAAGAATACCCAATAAAAGAACCAGTTTTAGAAGAAATTGCTGTGTTAATTCCCAACAATTCTCCTCTTGTATTTACCAAAGCTCCTCCACTATTTCCAGGATTCACAGCTGCATCAGTTTGTATAAAAGATTCAATATTTCCATTTCCTTCTAAATCTCTTCCTTTTGCACTTACAATTCCTGCAGTTACTGTGCTTGTTAAATTATAAGGATTCCCGACTGCTAAAACCCATTCTCCAATTTTAATATTATCTGAATTTGCAAAAGGTGTGTAAGGTAAATCTACATCTGCTTTAATTTTTAATAAAGCAATATCATTGTTTTTATCAGCTCCTATTAATTCAGCTTCGTACTTTTTATTATTATTTAAGGTAATTTCAATAGCATTTGCATTATCAATTACATGATTGTTGGTTACAATATATCCATCAGCAGAAATAATAACACCACTTCCTGTACCAACTTGTTCAAATTTTCTGGTACCATTTCCATTTCCAAAGAAAATATCTAAAGGGCTAGATTGTGTTCTGGTTGCAGTATTTTTTACATGCACAACAGAATGAACCGTATTTTCTGCAGCCAATGTAAAATCAATTGATGCTGCATTTATGCCAGTTGAATTTGCATTAAATGCAGGGTTGTAACTTGTTTGAATAATTGATGACGAATTTGGTTGCATATGTTCTACCACAACATTTTCATCGATAAACATTTTGTAGCCTCCTAGAGTAATTGCTCCTCCAAGAATAGCCATTCCTAATAAACTAAAAAATTTTTTCATAATTATAATTTTGATTTAAGTAAATGTACAATTTTAACATATTCAAAAAATCTGTTTAACTTGCTTTTAACTCAATTTAACCAGTTTTTAACAGACTTATTTTATGGCTGAAATCAGTATCTTTGTTTTATGAATTTATCTTTTTATAAATATCAAGGAACAGGAAATGATTTCGTTATGATTGATAATCGATCTTCGATCTTCAATAAACAAAACACAAATTTAATTTCTAAGCTATGTGACAGACATTTTGGCATTGGTGCAGATGGAGTTATTTTAATCGAAAATTATCAGAAGTACGATTTTAAAATGATTTATTTTAATGCTGATGGTAGCCAAACTTTTTGTGGAAATGGAGCAAGATGTGCAGTTGCTTTCGCAAAATATTTGAATATTATTCAGCACAAAACAACTTTTTTAGCGGTTGATGGTGAGCATTTTGCTGAGTTAGAAGACGACACAATTTCTTTACAAATGATAAATGTTGATGACATTATAGTGAATGAAAACTCTGTTTTTATGCACACAGGTACTCAACATCATGTAGAAATGGTTAAGGAATTAGATAATTATCCTGTTTTTAAGAATGGTAAAAAGATAAGAAAATCTTACGATTTCCCTGGAAGTAATGTAAATTTTGTACAACAATTAGATGACACTACTTTTAGAGTAAGAACCTACGAAAAAGGGGTTGAAGATGAAACTTTAGCTTGTGGAACTGGTGTTACAGCAGTTGCAATTGCTATGCACAAAACGAATAAAACAAAAAGCAATGCTATTTCTTTACCTGTAGAAGGTGGAAATCTAGAAGTTTCTTTTGATGAAAATAATGGAGCTTATACAAACGTATTTTTAAAAGGGCCTGCAAAATTTGTTTTTAAAGGGGAAATTAATATTTAGATGAAAACACTAAAAGGTAAAAACTTACAATTAAGAGCAATTGAACCAGAAGACCTCAATTTTTTACATACTATAGAAAATAACGAGCTATTTTGGGAAGTAAGCCATACACAAACTCCTTTTTCTAGATATGTTTTAAAACAATATTTAGAAAATGCACATTTAGATATTTACGAAACAAAACAATTACGCCTAATTATCGAGGAAGTTTCTGATAAAAAACAAGTAGGCATGATTGATTTGTTCGATTTTAATCCTCAACATCAAAGAGCAGGAGTTGGAATTTTAATTCATCCTTATTTTCAAAATAGAGGTTTTGCAGCTGAAGCTTTAACTCTTTTAATTAATTATTCTTTTTCTTATTTAAATTTACATCAGTTATATGCAAACATTACTCCAGATAATATAAAAAGTATAGCCTTATTTGAAAAACATAGTTTTACTAAAATAGGTGTAAAAAAAGATTGGCTTTTATCCAATGGAAAATATAAAGATGAAATTTTATATCAATTGATAAAAGTGTAGCTTTGCATTTCTCACAAAAAATCAATACAAATTGGGCAAAAAAATTATATACGTTTTAGGTTTCATCCTTATTCTTGGAGGCATTTTAGGCTACAATTATTATCAAAAAATATTTGGTGAAGCAATTACTAAAGATTTAGAACTTTTTATTTTCTCTACTGATAGTTTAGTAGATGTAAAAGAAAAAATTTCAGATCATTCTAAAAATCCAAATACTTTTCTTTGGGTTGCAGCCAAAAAAAGTTTTTCAAAACCTAAAACTGGTCGTTATTTATTAAAAGAAGGCATGTCTAATAACGATGTTGTAAATATGTTACGAAGTGGAAATCAAACTGCTTTGAGCGTTTCTTTTAACAATCAAACTACCTTAGAAAAATTTGCTGGTAGAATTGCAGAACAATTAGAAATAGATTCTATTTCCATTGTAAGCTCTTTTACAGAAAAAAGTTTTTTAGATGAAAATGAATTGACAGAAAAATCTGCCTTACAAATCTGTATACCTAATAGTTACGAATTTTATTGGACTGTTTCTGCTGATGATTTTAGAGATAAATTACTAAGAGAGTACAATCGTTTTTGGACTGCTGATAGAGTTGCCAAAGCAAAAGCATTAAATTTATCAAAAAGTGGAGTTATTACTCTAGCTTCTATTGTACAAAAAGAAACTGCAAAAAAATCTGAAAGACCAATTGTTGCTGGATTATACTTAAATAGATTACAAAATGGTTGGCCTTTACAAGCAGATCCTACTATAATTTATGCGATTAAAGAGGTTAAAGGACAAGATTATGTTGTAAAAAGAGTTTTAAAAGTCGATTTAGAAATTAATTCTCCATATAATACATATATGAACAGAGGGTTACCTCCTTCTTTAATTGCAATGCCAGATATTTCTTCTATTGATGCTGTTTTAAACGCTAAACAACATAATTACTACTACATGTGTGCAGATATTGACAAGATTGGTTATCACAAATTTGCAAAAACTTTAGCACAACATAACGCAAATGCTGCCAAATACCAAAATTGGCTGAACAAAAAAGGGGTAAATAGGTAAATACGCATTTTCAACATCCTCAAAAAAAGGCTATTTTTTTAAATATATAATAAAGGTAAACGTTATAGTTCGCCAATTAAAGTAAAAAACAAACCTTTTAACAGCATTATATATAATTTCGACGAAATTAAATGATTGATTGTCAGGCGCTTTAAAATAAAGCCTAGCTTTGCAGCTGTAAAACAGTAAGATTTATATGATCAAAAAGTTTTTATTTTTATCGGTTTTTGCATTCGTTTTAATAAGTGCAACCACTGCAAACAAAAGAAAAGATTTAGAGAAAGTAGTTGTACAACCTGTTAACGTAGATTACAACATACCTTATTTACAGAAAAACTTTGTAGGTTTTAAAGAGGCAGTAGCATTTAAAGAATCTCAAGGAAGTTATACAGTTGTAAATACTTTAGGTTACTTAGGTAAATACCAATTTGGTAGCACTACTTTAGAGCGATTTAATATTCATAATACAGAGGCATTTTTAAAAAATCCTGAATTACAAGAAAAAGCTTTTGTTGCTTTATGTAAGGTAAATAAGTGGATTTTAAGAAGAGATATTAAACGTTCTGTTGGCAAAACAATTAATGGTGTTA
>CAXBPL010000069.1:0-12907 GCA_963977615.1 uncultured Polaribacter sp.
ATATTGATAAAGAAGGAAATGTTCAAAATATTTCAATAACACCAAAGTTAGATTCTAAATACGAAGAGCAAATAATCAATTATTTTGCGAACTTAAAGGGAATTAAACCAGGAATAATAGCAAATATGAAAGTAGATTATCCTTTGGAAATACCATTCATAATTAACTAATTTTAGATAAGAACCAATCTCAATTAGAACTTGTAAAATATGACAAACACAATCACCAAACTTTTCAATATAAAATATCCAATAATTCAAGGAGGAATGATTTGGGTTTCTGGATGGAAATTAGCATCAGCAGTTTCTAATGCAGGTGGTTTGGGCTTAATTGGAGCAGGTTCTATGTATCCTGAAGTTTTACGTGAACATATTCAGAAATGTAAAAAAGCTACAGACAAACCTTTTGGTGTAAATGTGCCAATGCTATATCCTCAAATTGAGGAAATTATGAATATTATTGTTGAGGAAGGAGTAAAGATTGTTTTTACATCTGCTGGGAATCCAAAAACGTGGACATCATTCTTAAAAGAAAGAGGAATTACAGTTGTGCATGTTGTGAGTTCTGTAAAATTCGCTTTAAAGGCTGAAAGTGCTGGAGTTGATGCTGTTGTTTGTGAAGGTTTTGAAGCTGGAGGACATAATGGACGTGAAGAAACTACAACATTTACATTAATACCTATGGTGAAAGAACAGGTGAAAATTCCTGTAATTGCAGCTGGTGGAATTGGTACTGGTAGAGGAATGTTAGCGGCTCTAGTTTTGGGAGCAGATGGTGTTCAAATAGGAAGCAGGTTTGCAGCAACTTTAGAATCTTCTGCACACATTAACTTTAAAAATACAATTGTTGATGTGAAGGATGGTGATACGCATTTAACGTTAAAAGAATTAGCGCCAGTAAGATTGGTGAAAAATAAATTTTATCAAGAAATTCAGGAATTGTATCTGCAAAATCCATCCAAAGAAAAATTAAAAGAATTGCTGGGTAGAGCAAGAGCCAAAAAAGGAATGTTTGAAGGTGATTTAGAGGAAGGTGAGTTAGAAATAGGACAAATTGCAGGATTAATTCATGAAATAAAACCTGCAAAAGAGATTTTAGAAGCTCTTATTGAAGAATTTAACAATGTTAAATTACTGATTAGTAGGTTTTAATAGGGTGTTTTGTATTATTTAGCTGATTTTAGCAGTTTATAAATTAATTGGCATTATATTTGCAATTCAATACAATGTTATCAAGCAATTAAGTAGATAACACATTTAATTATTATATTATGAGTAAAGGTACCGTAAAATTTTTCAACGAATCTAAAGGATTTGGATTTATTACTGAAGAAGGAAACAACAAAGAACATTTTGTACATGTGTCTGGATTAATTGACGAAGTTCGTGAAAACGACGAAGTTGAATTCGACTTACAAGATGGAAGAAAAGGATTAAACGCAGTAAACGTAAGAGTATTATAATATATATATTTTATTACACTAGTTAAATTTTTATCTAAAAGCCTCGCAATTTGCGAGGCTTTTTTTATGCTTATTATTTAAAGTTTGATAAAATAAGGTGAAGCAGACATATATAAAATTTATTTCTTAAAGTTAAATATTTTTAAGTTTAGGTATAAATTTTAAAATAAAATTATTATTTTTTTTGTTCATCAATTATTGGCATTATATTTGTATTTTAATAAAACGTTGTTAGGACTTAATTTAACAACACAATAATTTTTTTATAATGAATAAAGGTACCGTAAAATTTTTCAATGAATCTAAAGGATTTGGATTTATCACTGAAGAAGGATCAAACAAAGAACATTTTGTACATGTGTCAGGATTAATCGATGAAATTCGTGAAAACGATGAAGTTGAATTTGACTTACAAGATGGTAAAAAAGGATTAAACGCAGTAAACGTAAGAGTATTATAATATATATTATTACACTAGTTAATTTTTTATCTAAAAGCCTCGCAATTTGCGAGGCTTTTTTTATTTTTATAAAAAATTTAAGTTATGATTATTGATGGAAGAAAAAGACAAAACATTAAAATTGGTTTGTTTGTAGAAATTATTCAAAAGCCACACCAAAGAAGTGGCGAATTAACAGAAGGTGTTGTTGCTAAAATATTAACAAAATCAATACAACACCCATATGGAATAAAAGTGCAATTGGAATCTGGTTTAGTTGGCAGAGTTCAAAATGTTATTGAATAAGAAACCTATTTTACAGGAATTTTAATTTCGTACACTTTTCTGCTTTTGTTATTTAAATGATCTTCTCTTAACCAAGGATTATGAATTTTAAACTCCTTATAATTCATACCATATCTTTTGGCAAAAGCAGTAATGTTTGTTATTGCAGTATCAACTTTAATCGTTGTTGTTTTATGAGAAGTATATAAATCTTCTTGATTAAAAACAAAACCATATTTTTCTGGATTGTTGATAATTTCTTTTAAAGCTAAAATTCTAAAAACATAACGTTCAGTTTCATCTGGTAATTTAGCATCGTAATAAGTAGTAACTTCTTGTGCTTCTATCCTTCTAGAAACTCCATAATTACCAGCATTATAAGCAGCAGCAGCCAAGGTCCAAGAATTAAAACGATCAAAAGAGCTTTTTAAATATTCAGCAGCTACTTTTGTAGACTTCTCTATATCATATCTCTCATCAACATTATCATTAATTTCTAAGCCATATTCTTTACCTGTTCCTTTCATAAAATGCCACATTCCAGCTGCACCAACATTAGAGGTTTCATCAGTAAAACCACTTTCTGCCAAAGCTAAAAACTTAAAATCGTCTGGCAAACCATACTTTTTTAATAAAGGTTCTAAAATAGGGAAATATCTATTTGCTCTTTTTAAAAGTAATAAACCATTTGATTGCCAATAAGTATTTACCAACAATTCTCTTTCCATTCTTTCTTTAACATCAGGTATTTCTACAGGAACTCTTTCACCAGCCAAATTTAAATTTGCAGGCAATGTCAAAGATTTTATTTTGTAGCTTTTGTGTGTATTAGAAGTAGGCTCAACTGTTACTTCATCTTTATTGATAGCGTTTATAAATAAAATGGTAACTGAAACAACACTTAATAGCGATATAATTCGAAATGATTTATTCATGATAGTTTATTTTAGCAACAATAAAAGTAAGAATAAGAAGTAGCTTTAGCAAGTTAAATTTTGGTGAATTATTTTTGATATTTCTTTTGCTTTCAAAATAATCATAGAATGATTTCCGTCTTCAATTCTAATGCAATTTTTAATACTTTTAATAGGAAAAATTTCATCATTTACACCATGAATATGTACAATGCCTTCCATTGGTTTTTCTTGTCTCCAATTGATCACATTATGAATAGACCATTTTATATAGGTTTTTCCTCTAACAGATAAATATTTCTTATAAATTTTAGCTTTCTTTTCTAATGATTTTCCAACAAAATATTTTGCATAACTTTCAAAATTCGTCACAATTTGCGTCGGAAATAATTTATAGATTTTACTTTTACTGGCTATTTTAAATCTTTTTGGAAGTTCTCCAGTAGATTTTACGCTAGAAATGATGATGATTTTTTTAACATCCATAAACTTACTCATCTCTTGCACAATAATTCCACCAAAAGAAACACCAATTAAAATAGGGTTTTCATGATGAACTTCTTCTGTCATTCTCATGGCATAATTAGCAATAGTTTCCTCTAAAGCCAAAGGTTTTTTCCAAGTTAAATAATGAAACTCGTAAATTTCGGGATCTAAAGTTAAATTGTGAAAAATTTCTGGGCCAGCAGCTAATCCTGGCATAAAATATATAGGTGTTTTCGGCATGTAATAAATGTAGTTTTTTGCAATAATTTAAAGATAAATTATTGCTTAATTTTAGTGCAAAATTGATGCCAAATTATATGGCGATTGCGTCTTTTACAAAATCAAATCTAACCAAACCATCTTCATCAATTTCTGTTAATGAAATTTTGTGTAAAGTATTTACTAATTCAGGATTCCAAGGAGTTTTTACTTTTACGTAATTTTCTGTAAACCCATTAATATACCCTTCTTTATTCTCGTTTTCGAACAGAACTGTTAATGTATTGCCTAACTGACTTTCATAAAAAGAGCGTCTTTTCTTTGCAGATAAACCACGCAACATTTTACTACGTTTTGCACGTGTTTTTTTAGGAATCACGCCTCCTAAATTTACGGCTTCTGTGTTTGGTCTTTCAGAATAGGTAAAAACGTGTAAATAAGAAATGTCTAATTCGTTTAAATAATTATAGGTTTCTAAAAATAACTCATCTGTTTCACCAGGAAAACCAACAATAATATCGACACCAATGCAAGCATTTGGCATCACTTCTTTAATTCTAGAAACTCTGTTTGTGTAGGTTTTACGTAAATATCTGCGTTTCATTTTCTTTAGCAACTCATCGCTTCCAGATTGTAAAGGAATATGAAAATGAGGAACAAATGTTTCAGACTCAGAAACAAACTGAATTGTTTCATCTTTTAGTAAATTTGGTTCTATAGATGAAATTCGCAAACGATGAATATCATTTACAGTGTCTAGTTTTTTTACTAAATCTAAAAAAGTATGTTCGTGTTTTTTGTTGCCAAATTCGCCTTTTCCATAATCGCCAATATTTACACCTGTTAAAACAATTTCCTTAATCCCTTTTGATGCTATTTCTTTCGCGTTTTCAATCACGTTTTCTAAAGTGTCACTTCTAGAAATTCCACGAGCTAAAGGAATTGTACAATAGGTACATTTATAGTCACAACCATCTTGTACTTTCAAAAAAGCACGAGTTCTATCGCCAATTGAATAGGAACCAACATAAAAATCGGCATCACTAATTTCACAAGAATGTACTTCACCAACGTTATTTTTAGTTAAATCGTTAATGTAAGAAGTAACATTAAATTTTTCAGTAGCTCCTAAAACCAAATCAACACCATCAACAGCCGCTAATTCTTCTGGTTTTAATTGTGCATAACAACCTACAGCTATTAAAAAAGCTTCGTCGTTTTTCTTCAATGCATTTTTTACAATAGCTTTAAAACGTTTATCAGCATTATCTGTAACAGAACAGGTATTTATCACATAAATATCTGCTTCTTCAGTAAAATCAACACGTTCAAAACCTTCGTTTACAAAATTACGAGCTATTGTAGAGGTTTCAGAAAAGTTTAATTTGCAACCTAATGTATAAAAAGCTACTTTTTTATCTGCAATCATTCTTGTACTTTTACTCGATAATCGAGGTTTTATAATTCTATTAGTAAGTTGTAGTTTTTAAATTTTTAATAAAAACTTTAGTCTTACTGAAATAATATTTTGCTTCTGCAAATTTACAACATTATTCATGATTTTTGAGACGGAAAGAGCACTTATTAGAAAACTGACTTTAGAAGATTTAGAACCTTTTCATCAACTAGAAAGTAATTCGAATGTTTTGAAATACGCAACTGGAGAAGTTAAAAACCTTGAAGAAAATAGAACAGAATTGTTAGATTTAATGAGTCGATATCAATTACATTACAACGATTTTTGGATTTATGCCATTGAAAGAAAATCTGATAAACAATTTATTGGCACTTTAGCCTTGGTAAAAGATGGAATTGATGATGAAATAGGATATCGTTTTTTGGAAAAATATTGGGGAAATGGATATGGTTTTGAAGTTTGTGAAGGAACTATAAATTATTGCAAAAAATTGAAATTTAAAAAATTAGTTGGCTATGTTGTTGATGAAAATAAAGCCTCAGCAAAGATTTTAGAAAAATTAAATTTTAAAATTGTTAAGAAGTTTATAAGTGAAGATTTAAAATTACCAGAAACAAAATACGAATTAATATTATGATTGTAGATCATTTAAAAACACCATATTATGCTGTTATTTTTACATCGATAATGACTGATAATTTAGAAAATTATTCAGAAACTGCTCAGAAAATGGAAGCTTTAGCAAAACTTCAGAAAGGATTTTTGGGAATAGAATCTGCAAGTAGTGAGCTAGGAATTACAGTTTCTTATTGGCAAAATTTGGACGATATTTCTCGTTGGAAAAATAATATTGAACATACAGAAGTTAGAAATTTAGGCAGAGAAAAATGGTATCAACAATATCAATTAAGAATTTGTAAAGTAGAACGTGAATATGGATTTAAAAAATAATTAATGTACGCAACACTTTCAAAATTTTTAGAAAAATTTATAAGTAAAGCTACTATTTATAAGTATGGTTTTAATTTATCTCCAATGTACAAAAGATCTACAGGAAAAATCTATGAGGTTTCCGATGATTTATTAGACGTTAAGGTGAAAATAAAATTATCTTATAAGAATAGTAATTATGTAGGGTCAATTTTTGGAGGAAGCTTATTCTCTGCAACTGATCCAATTTTTATGATTCAATTGATGAATATTTTAGGAAATAATTATGTAGTTTGGGATAAAGCAGCAACCATCAAATTTAAAAAACCAGCTAAAGAAACTTGTTATGTAGATTTTATTTTTACTTCAGATGAAATAGCAGAGATCATAAAAGATGTTGCTTCTAAAAATGAAATTGATCTAACAAAAAAGATACAATTAACAAATAAAGATAAGAATGTTGTTTTTGCGGAAGTTTCAAAAACAGTTTATATAGCAGATAAGCAATATTATAAAGAGAAAAAAAAGCTTAAAAAGCGAGATTAAAACGCAATTAAAAAATTTTCTCTTTAATTTTATTTTTTAATTTTTCTGAAACATTTGTTGGGAAAGGTCTGTCTCCATGTAAAATATCAACCATAATATTATTAAAATATTGTCCATATTTATTTAAAAGATAGTTTCTTACAGGGTTTTTATTGTACAAAAATTTTGATAAAAGAACACCAGATTTTAACTCTGGTAACAACTTAATATTTAGTTTTTCTAAATAGATTTTCTCTGCTAAATCTTTGTTTAAATTGCTTTCAATAAAAGCTTCAGCAACATATTTTCCACTTAAAATGGCGTTGGAAATTCCTTCTGAAGTAATAGGTTCTGCAAAACCAGCAGCATCACCAATTAAAAACACATTGTTTTTTACAAAACCATCTGTTCTTGGTGCAATAGGTATTTGAAACCCATGTGCATCTTCTTTAATAATTTCATTAATTTCTAAAGTTGCAAGGTATTTTTTATAATATTCTTTTAAGTTGATTTTTCCTTTTTTGGTGGTTAAAACACCTAATGATAAATGATTTTTCTTCGGAAAACACCAAGCATATCCATAAGGAACAGCATCAATATCAAAACGAACAGATTTAGAAAGTCGCTCAAAATCTTCTTCAGATACTTCTACTTCGTACTCTAAAGCTGGAATTAATTTTCGAGTATCTTCTTTCCAACCCGCCATTTTTGCAGTCGGACTTAAAACACCATCTGCAGCGATTACAAAATCCGCAGAAATTTCTCCTTGAGATGTTTTTAAGATTGATTTTTCATCAACATATTCAATACTTAATAATTTATGATTTTCTAATAAAGTAACACCAAACTCTTTTGCTTTTTCAACAATTAAATTATCAAAAGCATCTCTCATAATCATGGTAATGATTGGCTCTTTTTTGTTGGAATGATAACACGTATCGTGATTATTAAAATACGTATCTACTTTATAAAATTCACGTTCAACTACTTCAGAAATGTCAAAAGGCATATCTTTTTTGCCTCTATTTACAAAGCCTCCTCCACAAGTTTTATATCTTGGTAACGTTTCTTTTTCTATGATAACAGTAGAAATTCCTTGTTTCCCTAGGTAAAATGCAGTAGAAGCTCCTGAAGGCCCACTACCAATAATTGCAACAGAAAAATGTTTCATAAATAGTTTAGAAGAATTTATGCGAATATAAAGAAACTTACCAATTTATTTTCGCTAGAATAGGAAAGTGGTCTGAATTTTCTTCTGAAAAAGAATTAAATCTATTAATGATCGCGTTTTCATCCGTTAAAATAAAATCGATTCTCATAGGAAACCAATAATTAAAAGTTTTTCCAAATCCTTTACCAGCTTCAATAAAAGCATCTTTTTTATCTTTTGAAATTTGATTATAAACCCAAGAATAAGAAGTATTATTAAAATCTCCAGCAATTATTTTTTTACCTTTCCAACCTTTTTCATGCGCTAAAAAAACTTCAGTTTGCAAAGCTTGCTGCTTAAAACCATCTTTTAACCTTGCTATCAATCGTTCAGAATCTGCTTCTCCAAAATTCTCTTGATCTGGTCTTAATTGTAAAGATTGTAAATGCAGATTATAAACTCTAATGGTATCTTTTTTCTTAACAATATCAGCAAAAATAATATTGTTAGAGGTGTTTTCTAACTGCAAAGAACCTTTATTGATGATTGGAAATTTAGAATATATTGCCAAACCAATTTTTGCATTTTCGTTCTTGGTTTTTATATATTTATAGGGATATGAAAATTGCTGTTTTTCTAAACTATAATATTCTTGAAACAATAAAATATCGGGTGTTTTTTCTTCAACAAAAGCATTAATTTTTTTAGGAATGGTTTCATCATCAATCCATTTCCAGTGATTGAACATTCTAACATTATAAGTCATCACTTTTAAATCATCATTTAAAGAAGATGTATTTTCTGTAAGTTTATAAAAAGGAGGCGTAAAAAACCAACCAATTATTAAAATTATAGTTGATAAAAGCAATTGTTTTTTTAGGTTGATGAGCCAATACAACACAAAAATAATATTGATGCTAATTAAAATTGGCACTAATAAACTTAGAATTGCAAACGCACTCATTTCTTTTGGTGAAACAAAAGGCAACAGATAAGACAGCAATAAAAATGTTGCGAACAACGAATTAAGAATATAAATAATTTTATTGATAAATGATAGCTTTTTCACAGTTAGGGAAATTGGTTTGAACTATTTTTTTCCTTGTTTAAATAAAAATTCTTTTTCTGAGGGTGTTAATGTATCATAACCAGATTTACTAATCTTATCTAAAATCGTATCAATTTGTTGCTGATTTAAATTTGTATTTGTGGTTTTTTGCTGTTTTTCTTTCGATTTATAAACCGTTTTTAATGGTTTTTCTTTCTTTTTAAAGAAATTACTAATTCCGTCAAATAGTTTAATGTCTTTATTGCTGGCTTTGCGTACATATAAAAAACCAAATAATGCGCCTCCTAAATGTGCAAAACTTCCACCTGCATTTGTTCCAATTAAACCAACAACATCTAAAGCAATCCAAACTGCAGCCAAATGCCACAATTTCACAAAACCTATAAAACGTATTTTTAATTGATAATTAGGAATGTAGGTTGCAATCCCAATAAATATGGCAGAAACTCCTGCAGAAGCTCCAACTAAATAAGAATTTCTCCCTTCAAAAAGTGGAAAATAATTTTGACTTAATACATATAAAACACCGCCAAAAAAAGTACCTATTAAGTAAAAACTTAATAATTGTTTCTGTGTAAAATATTCTAAAAATAGATTCCCAATAAAATATAAAGCAATTAAATTGAATAAAATATGAATAAAACCTGCATGCAAAAATCCGTAAGAAATTATAGACCAAGGTTTTGTGAAAAGAGCGTTGTAGTCGTCATCTAAAGAAAACCATGTTGTAATAAAACTACCTTCGTTGTTATACAAGCCCGAAAATACACTCATTAACAATGCTAAAATAAAAACAGCAATATTTATAAAGATTAGTTTTTCAACTATGTTTCCAGAAATATATCTTCTTTTTATGTCGTCTACAAAACTCATTTATATCGATTTAAAATGATTTCTTTTCCAATAATAAGCAATTATAAAACCAATAAGTGCGCCTCCAATATGTGCAAAATGTGCAATATTTCCCACAGAATATTTTGTCATTCCAAAGAATAAATCTCCTAAAATCATTACTGGAATAAAGTATTTTGCTGCAATTGGCACTGGGAAAAATATCAACGCTAATTTTGCATCTTTAAAATACAAACCAAAAGCGACTAAAACTCCATACACTGCTCCTGAAGCTCCAACTGCTGGAGTATGATAAAGACTGTAGAATTTTCTCATGGTTTCATTTGGCAAGGTAATTACAGCTTCATTGTAACCTCCAGTATTTAAAATATTCTGAATATCACCAGAAGAAAGTCCAAAACCCATTAACTGATCATAAATACCATTAAACTGATAATAATTAACCAAGGTGTAAATAAGTCCAGCTCCAATTCCTGCAGAAAAGTAGAAAAAGATAAACTTATTTCTTCCCCATAATTGTTCTAAAGGGGTTCCAAAAGCCCACAAACCATACATGTTAAATAAAATATGAGGGAAACTTCCATGCATAAACATGTGTGTTACATATTGCCAAAATCCAAAATTTTCGTTTTCTGGAAAATGCAAAGCCAACATATTTGTTAAATCTAATTGTAATAATTGTGGAACAAGAAATACAATTACGTTGATTATAATTAGGTGTTTTATAGCACCTGAAAATTTATTATTCATATTTTTAACGATTAAAAATAGTGTCTATTTCATTTAGCGTCAACGTTTTAAATGTTGATTTTCCAAAAGGAGAAATAGTAGGTTCTTTACAAGAAAACAAATTGTTTACCAAGCTTTCTTGCTCTTTTTCAGAAAGTTGCGTTCCTGTTTTTATGGATAATGTTTTTGCGAAAGATTTAGCCATTACATCAAAATGACTAAAACTGCTGTCTGGAACTTCTAAATTCATATCATTTAAAAGTTCTTCTAAAATAATGGTTATTTTACTTTCGGTTACAGAAACAGGAATTCCTTTTATGGTTACACTGTCTTTTGTAAATTCATCAAAAGAAAAACCAGCATTTTCTAGTTCGGTTTTCATGGTGTAAATCATTTCTATTTCTTGTGATGAAAAAGAGATTTTTACAGGAAATAATAATTGCTGACTATTGGCTTCTTTTACGGTTATACTTTCTAGAAATTCTTCATATAAAACGCGCTGATGAGCCAAAGATTGGCTAATTAAAACCACACCAGATTTTATTAAACTTAACACATATTTACGTTGAATTTGAAACGTTTTTTGTGTTTTTACTTCTTGTTGATGACTAAATAATTCCTCTTGTTTTTCTTCATCTGTAACAGCAACAGAAGTATATAAAGATTCCCAACTTTGCGTAGTCTGTTCTCTTTTATATGGAAATGTTACTTCTTTTTGTTTTGCTTCCTTAAAAGGATTAAAATCAGGATCAACCGTAATTTTTGGAGTTGAACCTTTTGCTATATTTTTAGTTTGATGATAAGAAGTGTCTAAATTAGAATCTCTATTAAAATCCAACACTGGAGCTACATTATATTGCCCTAAACTGTGTTTTACAGTGGCTCTTAACATGGCATATAATGCCTTTTCGTTATCAAACTTAATCTCCGTTTTTGTAGGATGAATGTTGATATCAATAGAACTTGCAGGCACTTCTAAATACAAAAAGTAGGAGGGATGTGAACCATGCTCCAGCAAACCATCAAAAGCATTTGCAACTGCATGATTTAAATAAGAACTTTTTATAAATCGATCATTTACAAAAAAGAATTGTTCGCCTCTTTTTCTCTTGGAAAATTCTGGTTTTGCCACAAAACCTTGAATGGTTAAAATATCTGTTTGTTCGTTTATTGGAACAAGTTTTTCATTCATTTTAGTACCAAAAACAGCTACAATTCGCTGTCTTAAATTGCCTCCTTTTAAATGATAAACTTCGTTATTATTATGATGCATTAAAAACGAAATTGCAGGATGTGCCAAAGCAACTCTTTGAAATTCGTCTATAATATGTCTGGTTTCTACAGTATCTGATTTTAAGAAATTTCTACGAGCAGGAATGTTGTAAAATAAGTTTTTTACAGCAATACTTGCACCTTGAGAAGTAGAAATAAAATCTTGAGAAATTACTTTGCTACCTTCAATTTTTAGGCAAGTTCCTAATTCTTCGTTTTCTTGTTTGGTTTTTAGCTCTACATGTGCAATTGCAGCAATCGATGCTAAAGCTTCGCCTCTAAAACCTTTGGTGCATAAGTTAAATAAATCTTCTGCTTTTTTAATTTTAGAAGTTGCATGTCTTTCAAAACACATTCTAGCATCTGTGGCACTCATTCCTTTGCCATCATCAATTACTTGAATTAGCGTTTTACCTGCATCTTTTAAGAGCAGTTTTATACTTGTAGCACCAGCATCAATAGCGTTTTCTAACAACTCTTTAACCACAGAAGCTGGTCTTTGCACTACTTCTCCTGCAGCAATTTGATTCGCTACATGATCTGGTAAAAGTTGAATAATATCTGACATTAAAATAAACTATGGAAATCTAAAATATAAGCAGCAATTCCTACTAAAATAGCTATAATAGCTGCTAATCTTAAAGATGATTTACGATTTGAAATTGGAGATTTACTTCTTTTCCAAGCTTTCCTTAAATTGTTTGGAGAAAAATCTGAACGTGTAAGAGTTTCATCTTTTCCTAAAGCTCTGTTTTTAGCATAACTTTCTTCAAGCTTTTGAATTCTTTCTTTTCTCTCATTATAATACCTAGGTTTATAATCGAAAACATTGTATGATCTTGTTTTAAAAGCATTTCCAAACATAATAATAATTTTAAATTAGAATAGGTATCAATCAAAATTCAGACCAAAATTTCTGAACTCAAAATTAAAGAAATAAAAGGAATACATCAAGAAATGATGTTAAAAGTATTCTTAAAAATCTTACGTGAATTTAAACGCAAAGAGCGCAAAGTTTTTTCGCAAAGTTCGCAAAGAATATTTTTAGAAAACAAAAAAGAAAAGTCTTAGCGAATTTCGCGTTTTTGCGGTTTATTCTTTATTAAAACCCAACACTTCCAGAAGACCTGTCTAAGTTTTTCATAGCAGCCATTTTAA
>CAXBPL010000070.1:0-12645 GCA_963977615.1 uncultured Polaribacter sp.
ACACAACTTTTTATTTATTTCTTTTTCAAAAAAATTAAAACAAAAAATTAAAACACTAAAAACATGGGAATTAGGAATCAAAAAAAACACCCATTTTAATGATTAAATTATTACAATTGAATACAAACCTTTTTAATGATAGTTTTCGTACCAAAATTTAAAAAGTTCACAGCTAAAATAACTTTTATAACTATATACAGTAAAACAAATGCTCAGAAAAACCCTACAATTAATGTTACACAAAATTATTTTCCTACACTTTGACCACTATATCATAAAACTAAACACATAAATATTTAAAAAAGATCCTTAGAAATAATTTTCAAATTAAAAAACTTTATTAATAAGCTTCACTCTTAAAAAACCTATATTCTATTAGGAATTACTTTATTAATTTGAAGTTAATAAAATACATATTAATAAGTACATATATATATTGTGTGAAAAATTGTTTTCTAATATCTTTGCTATCTCAAATTAAATAGATTAAATGATCAATATTACTTTACCTGACGGAACTATTAAGGAGTTTGAAAGAAATAGCACACCTATGGATGTTGCTAAAAGCATTAGTGAAGGATTTGCTAGAAACGTTATTTCTGCAAATTTTAATGGAAAAACTATTGAAACCACTACTCCACTAAATACAGATGGATCGCTAATTTTATATACATTTAATGATGATGATGGTAAAAAAGCCTTTTGGCATTCTTCTGCGCATGTTTTAGCTGAAGCAATCTTAAGTTTTTATCCAAAGGCAAAACTAACAATTGGACCTGCAATTGATAACGGCTTTTATTATGATGTAGATTTGGGTGATGATGTTATCTCTGATAAAGATTTCCCAGCTATTGAAAAGAAGTTTTTAGAAATTGCTCGTGGAAAACATGAGTTTTCTATTCGTCCTGTTTCTAAAGCAGATGCTTTGTCTTTATATAAGGAAGAAAATAACGAATATAAAGTTGAGTTAATTGAAAACTTAACAGATGGTGAAATCACTTTTTGTGACCATAGCAACTTTACTGATTTATGTAGAGGAGGGCACATTCCTAACACAGGGATTATAAAAGCTATTAAAATAATGAGTGTTGCTGGCGCTTATTGGAGAGGTGATGAAAAAAATAATCAGTTAACGCGTGTTTATGGAATTAGTTTTCCAAAACAAAAAATGCTTACTGAATACTTAGAGTTATTAGAAGAAGCTAAAAAAAGAGATCATAGAAAGTTAGGTAAAGAATTAGAGTTATTTACATTTTCTCAAAAAGTTGGTGCTGGTTTGCCTTTATGGCTACCAAAAGGCGCTGCTTTAAGAGCTCGTTTAGAAGATTTCTTAAAAGCTGCTCAGAAAAAAGCAGGATATGAAATGGTAATGACACCTCATATTGGTCAAAAGGAACTTTATGTTACTTCTGGACATTATGAAAAATATGGTGCTGATAGTTTTCAATCCATAAAAACTCCAAAAATGGATGAGGAGTTTTTATTAAAACCTATGAATTGTCCTCATCATTGTGAAGTTTATAACTTTAAACCTTACTCTTACAAAGATCTACCAAAACGTTTTGCAGAATTTGGAACTGTTTATAGATATGAACAGAGTGGAGAACTACATGGTTTAACTCGTGTACGAGGTTTTACACAAGATGATGCTCATATTTTCTGTACACCAGAACAATTAGATCAAGAATTTAAAGATGTAATTGATTTAGTCTTGTATGTTTTTGGTTCTTTAGGTTTTGAAGATTTCACTGCACAAGTTTCTATTAGAGATAAAAGTAACCCAGATAAATATATAGGTGATACTGAAACTTGGGAAATTGCTGAACAAGCAATTATAAACGCTGCTACAGATAAAGGTTTAAAATTTGTGATCGAAGAAGGTGAAGCTGCCTTTTATGGTCCAAAATTAGACTTTATGGTAAAGGATGCTTTAGGCAGAAGTTGGCAACTTGGAACGATTCAGGTAGATTATAATTTACCAAAACGTTTCGATTTGACCTATACAGGTTCAGATAATCAATCTCATAGACCAGTTATGATTCATAGAGCGCCATTTGGTTCTATGGAACGTTTTATCGCGGTTTTACTGGAACATACAGGTGGAAATTTCCCACTTTGGTTAACTCCAGATCAAGTTATCTTATTGCCAATCAGTGATAAATATCAAAAATATAGCGAAAAAGTTTTAGAATCGTTAGAAAATTCCGAAATTCGCGCCCTCGTAGATGACAGAAGTGAAAAAACTGGACGTAAAATACGAGATGCAGAAGTTAGCAAAATCCCATTTATGATTATTGTTGGCGAAAAAGAAGAGCAAGATGGCACAGTTTCTGTAAGGAAACATGGTGAAGGAGATTTAGGTACTTTTACTATTGAAGAATTTATATCAATAATAAAAGCCGAAGAAAGTAAAACATTGAAGAAATTTTAAGTAAATTTGAATTTCATTACACAATATAGAGATTGATAAACAATCATAAGTTAAATTTAAAAATTATAAGTCATAGCAATACGTAGAAGTAGGTCAAGAAGACCATTAAGAGTAATCAAAGAAGATCAACATAGGATTAATGAGAAAATAAAATATGTTGACGAAGTTCGTCTTGTGGGCGATAATGTAGAAGTTGGTGTGTATCCTTTAGCGAAAGCAAAAGAATTTGCCAAAGAACAGGAATTGGATTTGGTTGAGATATCACCAAAAGCAAAACCTCCTGTTTGTAAGATTATCGATTATAAGAAATTTTTATACGAGCAAAAGAAACGTGAAAAAGTTCTAAAATCAAAAGCCACAAAGGTTATAATTAAAGAGATTCGTTTTGGACCACAAACTGATGAACATGATTATGAGTTTAAAAAGAAACATGCTGAAAAATTTTTACAGGATGGTGCTAAATTAAAAGCTTTTGTGTTTTTTAAAGGACGTTCTATTATATTTAAGGAACAAGGACAAATTTTACTTTTAAAATTAGCTCAAGAGTTAGAGGAATTTGGTAAAGTTGAACAATTACCAAAATTGGAAGGTAAACGTATGATTATGTTTATTGCTCCAAAGAAATTGAAATAAATTCAGTTTTAAAGTTACAAAGTTTAAACGTTTTAAAGTTAGAGGTTTTATACATTTAATTTTAAGACTTAACATCTTTATCAACTTTACAACTCAAAATAATAAGCAAGTTAAAAACGAAGGAGAAATGCCTAAAATGAAAACAAAATCTAGCGCCAAGAAACGATTTAAAGTTACTGGTACTGGGAAAATCAAAAGAAAGCACGCGTTTAAAAGCCACATCTTAACAAAGAAGTCTAAAAAACGTAAATTAAAGTTAACTCACCATACTTTAGTAAATAAAGCAGATGAGCCTAACGTTAAGCTAATGCTAAACTTAAAATAAGTTTAAGCTTTTAAGGGAATTTAATTATTAACCATGGAGTTTGGCTCAAAAAGAATTCAAAATTTAAAAAAATAAACTTTTGAATCGCCAACTACAAAACACATTGAAATTATGCCAAGATCAGTAAATTCAGTAGCCTCAAGAAAAAGAAGAAAAAAAATCTTGAAGGCAGCAAAAGGTTACTTTGGACGTAGAAAAAACGTTTATACAGTAGCAAAAAATGCGGTTGAAAAAGGTATGCTTTATGCATATAGAGACCGTAAAAACAATAAGAGAAACTTCCGTTCTTTATGGATTATGCGTATTAACGCAGCAGCTCGTTTAAATGGAATGTCTTATTCTCAATTTATGGGGAAAGTTAAAGCTAATAACATCGACTTAAACCGAAAGGTTTTAGCTGATTTAGCTGTAAACAACCCAAACGCTTTTAAGGCAGTTGTAGAAAAAATAAAATAAATATAAATTACTTGCTTATAAATAAAACCCAAACGTAAAGTTTGGGTTTTTTTCATAAATTTACATTATTAAAAACACTAAAATGAAATCTAAAATATTATTAATTCTTTTTTTAGCTATCAGTTTATCAAACTTTTCACAAGAATCAGAACCAGAACCTCAAGTTATTGAAGAAGACACCTCTTTAGAAGGGCAATTTGATAAAATATACAGAATATCCACCACTTACCAGGTTTATAAAGTAATTGGAAAGGATAAATATTTAGAATTGAAAAAAAATGTATTAGACTCTTTAAAAGATGCCAAAAGTTTAATCTCTGAAAAAGAAAGTCTTTTAAAAGCTGAAAGAGACAACATTAAAGGCACTAAAGATTTATTATTAAAAACGCAATCAGAACTAGAAGCCTCTAAAAAGAATGAAAATTCAATCTCTTTATTTGGGACTGAATTAAGCAAAACTACTTATAACCTATCTCTTTGGAGTATAATTATTGTTTCTCTTTTAGCATTATCTTACTTTATATTTAAGTTTTCACAAAGCAATGTGCTGACTAAAGAGGCTCAAAACAATTTGCTTGATGTTGAACAAGAATTTGAAGAACATAGAAAAAAATCTTTAGAAAGAGAACAAAAACTAAGAAGACAACTTCAAGACGAAGTGAACAAATTAAGGAGTAGCTAATTAAAAAAATAAAGGTTTAATAAATTCATTATAAAATCTAAATTTTACTGACAATATTTCAATAAACATTCCTTTAATCAATAATTATTAAGAGTTTCATAATAATATTTATATATAATTAAATGAATCCCATTTTTTAGTCCATTAAAGAGTATTTTCTTATCTTTTCATTTTAAAAGAATAACTACTTTAAATTTACTGAAAAATTATGAAAACCCTTTTTTACACTAGAGAATTTCCTCCTTACGTTTATGGAGGTGCAGGTGTTCATGTAGAATATCTAGCAGATGAACTCTCTAAATTAATGGATGTTGAAGTTCGTTGTTTTGGAGACCAAGATTCAGAAGAAGGAAATATAAAGGTTAAAGGTTTTCCATATGACAATGAAGTCTTTAAAAATGCTGATGACAAATTAAAAGCAGTTTTTCAAACTTTAAGCACAGGTTTACACATGAATGCAGATGCAATTGATGCAGATGTAGTTCATTGCCATACTTGGTACGCACACTTTGCAGGAATTATGGCAAAGCTTTGTTATGGTGTACCCTTAGTAATTACCACACATTCTTTAGAACCTTTAAGACCTTGGAAACGCGAACAATTAGGTCGTGGTTATGATGCATCTTCTTGGATAGAAAAAACGGCCATTGAAATGGCAGATGCTCTTATTGCTGTTTCAGAAGAAACCAAAGTAGATGTCTTAAAGCATTTTAATGTTGATGAAAGCAAAGTAAAAGTAATTTACAATGGCATCAATCTTCAACAATACATTACTACTACAGATTCATCTACTTTAGATGAATATAAAATTGATAAAACAAAACCTTATGTTCTTTTTGTAGGCAGAATAACCAGACAAAAAGGAATTATTCATTTGGTAAATGCAATCAAATATATAGATCCAGATACTCAAATTGTTTTATGTGCAGGTGCTCCAGATACCAAAGAAATTGGTAAAGAAATGGAAGTTGCTGTACATGAGGTTCAAAAAACACGTAATAATGTTATTTGGATTGATAAAATGGTCACCAAAAAAGAAATCATAGAATTGTATTCTCATGCAGATGTTTTTTGTTGCCCATCAATTTACGAACCCTTTGGTATTATAAATATTGAAGCAATGGCTTGTGATACAGCTGTTGTTGCAAGTGCTGTTGGTGGAATTAAAGAAGTAGTTGTGCATAATGAAACTGGTATTTTAGTACCTGTTGAACAACAAAACGAGGCTCCTTTTGAACCTATTAATCCAGATAAATTTGCTAGAGATTTAGCGAATGGAATTAATAAAGTTATTGCTGACCCAATTTTAAGAAAATCCATGGCAAAAAAAGGGAGAAAAAGAGTTGAAGAACATTTTGATTGGATTGCAATTGCTAAACAAGTTGAAGAATTATACAAATCATTAAAAAAATAATGCTATGATCAATAATAAAGTATTAGGAATAATATTAGGAGGAGGACAAGGTTCAAGATTATATCCTTTAACCAAAGATAGGTCTAAACCTGCTGTACCAATTGCTGGTAAATACAGATTGGTAGATATTCCTATTTCTAATTGTATAAATTCTGATATTAAAAGAATGTATGTATTAACGCAGTTTAATTCTGCTTCTTTAAACGCACACATCAAAAATACGTATCATTTTAGTTTTTTTAGTTCTGCTTTTGTAGATGTTTTAGCTGCAGAACAAACCATTCATAGTGATGAGTGGTTTCAAGGAACTGCAGATGCTGTTAGGCAAAGTATGCACCATTTTTTACAAAATGATTTTGAATATGCATTAATACTTTCTGGAGATCAATTATATCAAATGGATTTTAATGATATGATTAGAAAACATGAAGAAAGTGGTGCAGAAATATCAATTGCAACCTATCCTGTAAACGCAAAAGATGCTACATCATTTGGTTTACTAAAAACAAATGACGAAAATATTATTACATCTTTTATAGAAAAGCCAGGAGAAGAATTATTACCTGACTGGACATCTGATGTGGGTGAAGAAATGAATAGCCAAGGAAGACATTATTTAGCTTCTATGGGTATTTATATTTTTAATAGAAATTTATTAAAAAAATTAATGGACAATCCTGATACCAATGATTTTGGTAAAGAGATTATTCCTCAAGCAATAGAAAAACATAAAACATTAAGTTATCAATATGAAGGATATTGGACAGATATTGGAAATATAGACTCTTTCTTTGAAGCAAATTTAGGGTTAACAGATGATGTTCCTAAGTTTAATTTATATGATAGTAATGGAATTTATACACGACCTAGAATTTTACCTACTTCAAAAATATCTGGTACTATTTTAAATAAAGCTGTTATTGGTGATGGATGCATTCTTCATGCAGAAAAAATTGACAGATGTGTTATTGGTATTCGTTCAAGAATTGGTAAAAATTCACTAATATCTAATACCTATATGATGGGTAATGATATTTATGAATCTTTAAAAGATGTTGCTGATAACAAAATTGATATTATGATGGGTATTGGAGATCGATGCTATATTCATAATTGTATTATAGATAAAAACTGTAGAATTGGAGATGATGTTAGAATTAATGGAGGAAAACATATAGAAAATATTGAAACAGATACTTATCTAGTAAAAGATGGTATTGTAGTGATTAAAAAAGATGCTACAATTGCTAAAGGAACTATTATAGGATAACACAAAACGTATTTTTTTATTAAAACGAATTAAACTGAATGCAAAACCAAAGTAGAATTGTTATAGAAAATATTGCTCCTCAAATAAATCAAGGAACTGTATTTATAAAACGCGTTGTAAATGAAATTGTAAATGTAACTGCAGATGTTTTAGTGGATGGACATGATGTACTCCAAGCAAGTTTACTATACAAACACGAATCAGAAAAAAAATGGTCGGAAATTAGAATGCAACCAACTTCTAATGATGGTTATATTGCAAGTTTTCAGACGACAAAACAAGGTTTTTATGCCTATAAAATTGAAGGTTGGGTAGATTATGCTTTAAACTGGCAACATGGAATTGGTCGTAAAATTGACGATCATCAACATGTAAGCTCAGAATTATTAGAAGGTTCAGAATTAATTAGAGCTATTTTAAAAAAAGTTAATAAAGATGATAAAGCATATTTAACGCATCTTATTAAGATTTTTAAAACTAAAGATGCCTATAATGAAGCTATAAGAGAAGCAACTTCTGAAAGGTTAACTCATATTTTAGAAAGTAATCCTGAGAAATTTTTAACACAAAACTCAAATGAATTTGCTGCTTATGTTGATAGGTTAAAGGCAAGATTTTCTACTTGGTACGAATTTTTTCCACGTTCAGCTTCAGAAACAGAAGGCAAACATGGTACATTTAAAGATTGCCATAAATTGTTGCCAAGAATTGCACAAATGGGTTTTGACACCTTATACTTTCCTCCTATTCATCCTATTGGAGAAGTAAACAGAAAAGGAAAAAACAACACCACAGTTGCACAAGAAGGAGATGTTGGTTCAACTTGGGGAATTGGTTCAAAACATGGAGGTCATAAAGATATTCATCCAGAATTGGGTTCTTTAGCAGATTTTAAAAACTTAGTTTCCGAAGCAAAAAAGCAAGGAATTGAAGTTGCCATGGATTATGCATTGCAAGCAGCTCCAGATCATCCTTGGGTAAAAGATCATCCAGATTGGTTTAAATGGAGACCAGATGGAACTGTACAATATGCAGAAAATCCACCGAAAAAATACCAAGATATTTTACCTATTTATTGGGAAACAAAAGATTACAAAAATCTTTGGCAAGAGTGTTTAGATACTTTTTTATATTGGATTGATTGTGGAATTAACGTTTTTAGAGTTGATAATCCTCATACAAAACCTTACTACTTTTGGGGTTGGGTAATTGCCGAAGTTAAAAAACAACATCCAGATGTATTGTTTTTAGCAGAAGCCTTTACAAGACCAAAAGTAATGCAACAATTAGCAAAACAAGGCTACACACAATCGTATACGTATTTTACTTGGCGAGATTCTAAACACGAATTAATTGAGTACATGAACGATTTGACAAAAACGAATCAACGTGAATATATGAGGCCTAATTTTTGGCCAAACACGCCAGACATTAATCCTTATCATTTACAAGGTGCTCCAGAAAGTAAGTACTTACAACGTTATGCTTTAGCAGCAACATTATCATCTAATATAGGAATTTACGGACCTGTTTTTGAGCAAATGATCGATACTCCAATTGTAGGAAAAGAGGAATATTATATGTCAGAAAAATTCCAATTATGCAATTATGATTGGTTTAAAGAGAATAAAGTTATTCATTTAATTTCGAAAATAAATCAAATCAGAAAAGAAAACGAATCGTATCAACAAACCAATAATATTCAGTTTTTAGAAACTGGTAATGAGCAAATCATCGCTTTTTATAAATGGAATGATGAAAGAACCAATGAAACGTTAACAGTAATAAGTTTAGATGCTTACCATTCGCAAGCTGGTTCAGTTCAATTACCACTAAATGAATTACGAGTTTCTCATGGACATAAGTTAGAAGTGGTAGATTTAATTACAAGGAATTCTTACAATTGGTATAATGAGTGGAATTATGTAGAGTTACACACAACTTTACCTTTTCACATTTTTAAAATCAATAAATAAAAATGATCCAAGACACATTTACAAATTCTAATATTGCTATGTTTTCTGCTACCAAAAGTTGGGAAGAGTTAATAGAGGATAAAGAGTTTGTAAATGTTCTATTGTCAGATGTTTTAGAAAAATATATTCAAAAACAACGCTGGTTTGGTGGTAAATCTACCAAAGTAAAATATATAGAATTAACAGAATATTTCAAAATTCAACAAAATGGAGAAATTTATTTTGGTTTAATTTTAGAAGTAAATTTCGAGGAAGCATTTTATCATCATTATTTTTTACCAATTGCTTTTTCTTCGGATAAAAATTTAGCTGAAGAAAGTAAAATATTACCTATTGCATTTAATAATCAAGAAGGTTTTATTGTAGATGCTATTCATTTAGAATCTTTTAGGAAAGTAGTTTATGAAAGATTAAGTGCTGCTTTACCAATTGATAAAACACCTGTACAATATCATAAATCAGAAAATTTTCAATTTCCAGAATATGAATCTTCTAAATTTATGGGTGTTGAACAAAGCAACACTTCCATCATTTATAACAATCAATTTATTTTAAAATTTTTTAGAAGAATTTACGCTGATAAAAATCCTGACTATGAAATGAGTCGTTTTTTATCTGATAAAAAAGAATTTAAACAGACACCACCTTACATTGGTAGTATTCATATTATCGATTCAGAAAATATTAATATTACTATTGGGTTGATGCAAAAGTTGGTTCCCAATAATGGTGATGCTTGGGAATATTTTTTAAAAGAATTATATGTTATTTTTAAATCTATAGATGATAAAAAAATAGCTTGTGAAGATTTACCAGACATCAACATTTTTGAACGTAGAAAGATTGTAGATTTACCTCCTAAAATTGTAGATTGGGTAGGCTTAAACTTACTGAATAAAGTAGAGTTACTAGCCAAAAGAACAGCTGAAATGCACATAGCTTTAGGTTCTGAATTCGCAGATACAGCCTTTACACCTACTCGTTTTAATGGCGATTATGCAGTTTGGTTAAAAAATAGACTAACCTATCAATTTCAAAATAGATTAAATTTAACCGAAAATAATCTACATAAGTTAGATGGTTATGCATTACAATTAGCAAAAGAGTTTTTAGAAAATAAAAACAACATCCGTAAAAGGTTGGTGAATTTTGATTGGACAAAGTTAAAAGGAGAACGCATTCGTATTCATGGTGATTATCATTTAGGTCAAATTTTGGTGCAAGATGATGATTTTTGCATTTTAGATTTTGAAGGCGAACCAGAAAGCACCATAAGAGATCGTAAAGTGAAACAACCACCATTAAAAGATGTGGCTGGTTTGTTTCGTTCGTTTCATTATGCTATTTACACAACAATATTTAGTCATCAAAAAGAATATAAACAAGAACAAGAAGCGCTGTTTAAATACGCAGAATTATTATACAAATATTTTGTAGCTGTTTTTTTAGAAACCTACAGAGCAGTAACTCAAGAGAACAATTTATCTATTGGTTACACAAACGAAAGAATATTTTTATTAAAATATTGCTTACTAGAAAAAGCAATTTACGAGTTAGGGTACGAACTAAATTCAAGGCCTAAATGGACAATTATTCCTTTAAAAGGAATTGCAAACATTATGAATTCATAAATTTATGGCACAAACAATAGCACACAGTCTTTTTACAGAATTTGATATTAATTTATTTAAAGGAGGAAAACATTATCGTTTATACGAAAAATTTGGTTCGCACATTATTACAGTAGATGGTGTTAAAGGAACCTATTTTGCAGTTTGGGCTCCAAGTGCAAAATCAGTATCCGTAATTGGCGATTTTAATTTTTGGTTAGAAGGCGAACATCATTTAAATGTACGTTGGGATGGAAGTGGTATTTGGGAAGGTTTTATTCCTGAAGTTACAAAAGGCGCTATTTATAAATATAAATTAAGAAATGCTAGTAACAATGTTACTACAGAAAAAGCAGATCCTTTTGCAAGAAGATGCGAACATCCACCAAAAACAGCTTCGCAAGTTTGGGAAGATGATTATAAATGGACCGATAAAAAATGGATGAAAAACAGAAAGAAAAATAATGCGTTAGATGCGCCTTATGCTGTTTATGAAGTTCATTTAGGTTCTTGGAAAAAACAAATTGAAGAGAATAGATTTTTAAGTTATAGAGAATTAGCAGACGATTTAGTGAAGTATGTAAAAGACATGAATTTTACACATGTAGAATTTATGCCAATCATGGAATATCCTTATGACCCAAGTTGGGGTTATCAATTAACAGGATATTTTGCACCAACATCTCGTTTTGGATATCCAGATGATTTTAAATTTTTAGTTGATAAGTTTCACGAAGCTGGCATTGGAGTTTTATTAGATTGGGTTCCATCGCATTTTCCTTCAGATGATCATGGTTTAGGATTTTTTGATGGCTCTCATTTATATGAACATCCAGATAGACGAAAGGGATATCACCAAGATTGGAAAAGTTTAATTTTTAATTATGGTAGAAACGAAATTAAAGCATTTTTAATTAGTAACGCCATTTTTTGGTTAGATCAATATCATGCAGATGGTTTAAGAGTAGATGCTGTAGCATCGATGTTATTTTTAGATTATTCTAGAGAAGATGGTGAATGGGAACCAAATATGTTTGGAGGAAATGAGTATTTAGAAGCCATCGATTTTATCAAAGAAATGAATGCTGCTGTGTATGAATCATTTCCTGATGTACAAACTATAGCAGAAGAATCTACTTCTTTTCCAAAAGTTTCTAGACCAATTTACGATGGTGGTTTAGGTTTTGGAATGAAATGGATGATGGGTTGGATGCATGATACTCTTGGGTATTTTCAGAAGGAAACTATTTATAGAAAACATCATCAAAATGAGTTAACATTTGGTTTAAATTACGCGTTTACAGAGAATTTTATGTTGCCACTTTCTCATGATGAAGTTGTGTATGGTAAAAAATCGATTGTTAGTAAAATGCCTGGTGATGAATGGCAAAAATTCGCAAACTTGCGTCTATTATATAGTTTTATGTACACACACCCAGGAACTAAATTATTGTTTCAAGGAAGTGAGTTTGGACAAACATCCGAATGGAATTTTGATGGAAGCTTAGATTGGCATCTTTTAGAATATGATGTGCATACAGGAGCACAAAGTTTGGTAAGAGATTTAAATAAATTTTATAGCAAAGAACCAGCTTTACACCAAAAACAATTTTCTCACGAAGGTTTTGAATGGATAGATCATGGTGATCATCAAAATTGTATAATGACCTACATTAGAAAAGGAGAAAATGAAAAAGATAATATAATTATTATTCTAAATTTAACACAAATACCTAGAGAAAATTACAGAATTGGCTTGCCAAAAGCAGGAACTTTAAAAGAAGTTTTTAATAGTGATGATAAAAAATATTACGGAACCAATAATTATAAAAACACCAAATTAACATC
>CAXBPL010000071.1:0-12368 GCA_963977615.1 uncultured Polaribacter sp.
CTTTAATTGTTTTCCATTCTTTTACATCAATACTTTGTGAAGCCAAGAAAAGGGCGAATTCTTGATGTAAACTTTCGAATTGTTCTTTGGTTAGTTGTCTGTATTTCATGGGAAGTTGGAAATTTGAAATTGGTATAAAAAATAGAAAAGCTCGTTATTTCTAACGAGCTTTTAAAAAATTATTGAAATGTGTTTCTAAAATTATTCAGCAACAACATCAAAAGTAATATCAGCAACTACAGCTCTGTGTAATCTTACAGATGCTTCGTATTTACCTAATCTTTTTACAGAACCACCAACAACTTTAATAAACTTTTTGTCGATTTCTGTACCTGCTTTTGCAAGTGCTGCAGCTAAATCTATATTGTTTACAGAACCAAATAATTTGTCTCCTGAACCAGTTTTAGATGCAATTTGTAATTCATATCCTTTAATTGTTTCAGCAATTGCATTTGCGTCTTCAATTAATTTAGCTTCTTTATAAGCACGTTGCTTTAAATTCTCTGCTAATACTTTCTTTGCAGAAGAAGTAGCTAAAGATGCTTTTCCTGATGGGATTAAAAAGTTTCTACCATATCCGTTTTTAACGTCTACAACATCATCTTTAAATCCTAAATTTTCTACGTCTTGTCTTAATATTAATTCCATGTCTGTACGTATTTATTATTTTAGTAAATCTCCAACGTAAGGCATTAACGCTAAATGACGCCATCTTTTAATTGCTTGCGCAACTTTACGTTGATATTTTAATGAAGTTCCTGTTAAACGTCTTGGTAAAATTTTACCTTGTTCGTTTACTAAATACATTAAGAAATCTGCATCTTTATAATCGATATATTTGATGCCTTTTTTCTTAAATCTACAGTATTTAGCTTCTTTTTTAGTGTCTATATCTAATGGCGTTAAATATCTAACGTCAGCAGATTTACCACCTTTTGCTTGTTGTTCTATTGATGCCATTTCTTATTTTTTAGTAGATTTAACACGTTCTCTTCTTTTTTCAGCCCAAGCTGCAGCATGTTTGTCTAATCTAACAGAAAGGTAACGCATAACGCTATCATCTCTTCTAAATTCTAACTCAAATGCAGAGATTTCCTCTCCAGCAACTTTATAGTCAATTAAGTGATAAAAACCACTTTTTTTCTTTTGGATTGGGTAGGCTAATTTCTTTAAGCCCCAATCTTCTTTTGAGATTATTTCAGCTCCTTTGGAAACTAAATAATCCTCGAACTTTTGTACTGTCTCCTTTATCTGTGTGTCAGATAAAACGGGATTCAAAATGAAAACAGTTTCGTAATGATTCATAATTAATATTTTATTGTTTATTTTTAAGGGTGCAAATATAGTAACTTTTTTATATTTACTACATCTTTTTATGATTAAAAAGTTTACATTATAATCTCTAAGAACATAATTTAAAATACTGATATGCAAATACCTGAAATACCAGACTTAATTCTTTATGCAATTCCGTTTTTTGTAGCAACTGTAATTCTTGAAATTATTTTAACTGTAAAGGTAAAATTAGAAGATTATGAGTTTAAAGATGCAGGTACTTCCATTATAATGGGTTTAGGAAATGTTTTTATTAGCATTTTTACTAAAATTATGATTTTAGCTATATTTCTATTTTTGTATAAATTTAGATTTTTTACGATTCCTTTTGCTTGGTGGGCTTGGCTTGTATTATTATTTGCAGAAGACTTCTGTTATTATTGGTTTCATAGAATTAGTCACGAAAGCAGAATGTTTTGGGCAAGTCATGTAGTGCATCATTCTTCCCAGAAATATAATTTAAGCACTGCTTTAAGACAAACTTGGTCTGGAAGTTTTTACACATTTATCTTTTGGTTTCCTTTAATTATAATAGGTTTTCATCCTATAATGGTTTTGGTGCAAATGAGTATTAGCCTAATTTATCAATATTGGATTCATACAGAATTAATTGACAAAATGCCAAAATGGTTTGAAGCTATTTTTAATACTCCAAGTCATCATAGGGTTCATCATGCTACAAATCCACAATATTTGGACAGAAATCACGCAGGTATTTTTATTATTTGGGACAGACTTTTTAAAACGTTTGAACCTGAAGTTGAAAAACCTGTGTATGGTTTGGTAACAAACATCAATACTTATAATCCTATAAAAATTGCTTTTTTAGAATGGAAAAATATGCTAAAAGACTTTTACAACTCAAAAACATCTCTTAAAAATAAATTTAAATATTTGATAAAACCTCCAGGTTGGAAACATGATGGAACTAGTATTTTATCAACAGATCTTAGAAAAAAATGGGAAGAAAAAAAAGAGCTGTAATTTTTACAGAATTTTAATTTTATCTAATTTAAAAACCACTAATCCAAGAATTAAAATATAGTATTCTTGGATTAGTGGCCTTAAATAAGTTTTTAGTTAAAAATACCTTCTAACTCTTTATAAACAACTTCACCTTTTACAATATTTAATCCTTTTGCTAAAGATTCATCATTTTCACAAGCTTTTTCCCAACCTAAATTTGCTATTTTCAAAATATAGTTTAGTGTAACATTCGTTAATGCCATTGTTGATGTAAAAGGAACAGCACCAGGCATATTTGCAACACAATAATGTACAACATCATCAATTATATATGTAGGATCTTCGTGTGTTGTAGCTCTTGTGGTTTCAAAACAACCTCCTTGATCTACTGCAACATCAACCACAACAGTTCCTGGACGCATTTCTTTTAACATATCTCTTGTAATTAATTTTGGCGCCTTTCCTCCTTTTACCAAAACTCCACCAATTATTAAATCGTGTGTTTTTATATGTTGTCTAATTACATATTCGCTTGAAAAACCTGTAATAACGTGACTTGGTAAAACATCATTTACATAACGTAAACGCTTCATATTAATATCTAAAATTGTAACGTGAGCACCTAAACCAGCTGCCATTTTTGCAGCTTGTACACCTACAACTCCAGCTCCTAAAATCAAGACTTTTCCTGGAGTAACTCCTGGAACACCACCTAATAAAATTCCTCTACCTTTTACAGGTTTCTCTAAATATTTTGCTCCTTGTTGTACAGACATTCTTCCTGCAACTTCAGACATTGGTGTTAACAATGGCAAAGAGCCATCAGCATCTTCTACAGTTTCATAAGCAATACAAATTGCTTTGCTAGCAATCATAGCTTTGGTTAAAGGCTCACTTGATGCAAAATGAAAATACGTAAATACAATCTGATTTTCTTTAATTAAAGGATATTCAGAAGCAATTGGTTCTTTTACCTTTACAATCATGTCACTTTTCGAATACACGTCTTCTATTGTTGGTAAAATAGTTGCACCAACTTCAATATAATCTTTGTCAAAAAAACCACTTCCTTCTCCAGCTGTTGCTTGTACAAAAACTGTATGATTTTTATTTGTTAAAGCAAAAACACCAGCAGGAGTCATTCCAACTCTGCTTTCGTTATTTTTAATTTCTTTAGGAATTCCTATATTCATTTTTAACCTATTTATTTGAGATTTACAAGGTCATAAAATTAAAGTTTTTTTAGTATTGATAAAATAAAATCGAATTTTGGTTAATTTTTACGAATTCCATACTTTTATCAATCTTAAAACAAGTATTACACATCAAAATAGCTGAAATTTATCTAAACAACAAAAGTCATTGCAATTGCAATGACTTTTGTGAAAATTTATCTGTTTTTATTGCTTTTAAAATTGATCAAAAAAGTCAATTTAGCTATAAAACATTCATTTAATATGCTATTTTTTTTTATTCTAAATCTAAACGAATTCCCATTGAAATATTTCTTGTTTCTGTGTCTTTGAAAAGTGGATTCAAATCATACTTAACATAAAAACTTACATCTTTATAGCCAATATAACTGCTTAGTCCATAATTAAAAACATTCATATTAAAATTATCATATTGCACAGATTCTATTTCTACTCCTTCAGAATCTTTATACTCTAAATATTGTCTTGTTCCTAGTTTAAAACCAACGAAACCTCCAACTCCTAAACGTACTGAATTGTGAGAAACATCTCTTTTACGACCATCAGAATAGGTTTTGTTTTTAGAAAAATCCCACTCTAAATGCATAGGGAAATTCATTTGCACATGACGTAATCTACTCTCTGTTAACACTTCATCAATTCTTGTTTCAATATTGGTTACATCTCCATTTTTAATATGTTCTTGATTATCCTTTAATCGTAAATTATTCCAAAGAAAAGAAACGCCATATTTAAAGTATAAATGAGAAGGATCTTTTGTAAAGCGTGTTTTCCAAGTAAACCCTAATTCGTAAAAACGTGAACGCCAAGTTTCATAATCATCACCCAAAGTAGATAAATTGTTATCTGTTAAAGTATTATTTACACCCATTGAAAAAACAAACTGTGAAGTAGTTCTTCTATTCCATTTTTTATGAAAATCCCATTTTTTTCCACGATCTTCTTTTTCTTTATCATTAACATCATTATCTTTAAATATAAAGGTTTTGTTGCCAATTGTAAAGGTTTTTTCATCATCATAATCTTTGTCTAAATCATCTGAACTCGCAATTTTTCCATTCGTTTTATTTTGCACTAGTAATTGCAATAAAGCTTCTTGTTCGCTTACTAATTTTTCGATTCTTCTTGCATGATATGCTGCTAATTCTTTCTTTAAAGCATCAGAAGTACTTTTTGTAATTTCACCTTTTTCCAATCGCTTATCGATTGCTAAAACTTTTATTTTTAAAGAATCTTTTTGCTCTTTTGCAATACTTTCTATTTTTTTCGAAATTTTGCTAACTTCTCTTTCAAACGTTTTTTCTTGAGCTTGTGAAATGGTTACACTCAGAAATAATAGGATATATAATATTCTTTTCATTTTTATTGATTTTAGGTGTTTGTTACTTTTTTTTTGATTGATGTACTACAAATATATATTTCTGAAATTGTTTTATTACGTACTAAAACAGCCTCATAAAATACATTAAAACTTATATTTAATCATTTCTACTAGCAATTGCAGAAGCAATATCAGATACTTTTCTTTTTAAAGAGTTCATAAAATTATTTTGAAAAGCATCATCATCTATAGTTCTTTCTACTTCTGCTAAAATTGTATTAGGATCTATTTTAAAATTCGATTTTTTAAGTTCACTTTTAATCGTTCTTAAAACATCGTCTCTATTTACATTGTGTTTTGCATAATATGCAGAGACTTCTTTTGGTGAATGTGTAACTGCAAATAATAAATCGTCAGCATTTATTTTGATAGCACTATTTGGATCTCTCTTTAAAATTTTAGGCTCTTTTAACTCATTCTTTTCAAGTGATTTATTCGAAAAATCATCAACAGTTGCAATTACAACACTTTCTTTCTTATTCGTTTTTACTGCTGCTATTTTTGTGGAGTTTTTATTCTCTTTTAAAATAACTTTCTCAGTGATACTATTTCCTATTGATTTTTCTGGAGCTACTTCTACTCCATCTTTTTGAACGATTACTTCTTGAATAGGTAACTCACTCTTTATATTCTCAATATTTTTATCGATTAAATCTTTGTCAATTTTTTCGATAACAACATCATCTTTAAAAATAATTTCTTGAGAATTATCACCAAAAACATACATACTTACTGAAACCAACAACAAAATACTTGCTGCTACACCTATATAAAAAAACCAACCGATTTTCTTTTGTTTAGGTTCTTCATCTAATTTTACAGACAAGCGTTCCCAAGCAGAAGCAGATGGCTCAAAAGTTCTGTTTTTAAACTTTTCTTTTATGGAATTATCTAATTTATTTGTCTTCATGAACTACTGTATTCATTTTTATATAATTTTGTTGCAATTGTTTACGCGCTTTAAACAATTGCGATTTTGATGTACTTTCAGAAATGCCTAATTGTTCAGCAATTTCTGAGTGTTTATAACCTTCTATGGCGAATAAATTAAACACCATTTTGTAACCTTCTGGTAATTGATCTATTAGTTTTTGAATATCTTCTACAGAGGTGTTTTCTAAACTTTCTGTAGCTGCATCATTAAAAACATAGTCTTCGTCAGACAAATCAATCACATTTTTTTTTCGCAGATAAGAGATGCACGTGTTCACCATAATTCTACGAATCCAACCTTCAAAACTACCTTCGTGTTTAAAAGTATGTAAGCTTTTAAAAACCTTAAAAAAACCTTGTAATAATAAATCTTCTGCATGATGGTTGTCTTTTACATATTGCCTACAAACACCCAACATTTTAGGAGAATATTGCTTAAACAATTGTTCTTGCGCTTCTCTATTATTGTTACTCGCTTTTTTTATGAGCGATTTTTGTGAGTTATGTAGTTTTATAATTTTCAAGCCTCTTGGTTCCGTTTTTAATGCCTTACAAATATATAGACTACCAAAGTTTTAAAAAGGTTGCTTTGAATAAAAAATAAATTTGTTTATATTTTTTGGTTGATGATTTATAGTGATTTAATTTACCAAAAACAGACGACATCAGTAATCATAATGATTAAAAAGAAAAATGTGAAAAATTTCAACAATCTAAATGATCGATATAAAGTAATAATTAAAAAAATCATTCCAAATAACTTTTTTTATATAGACCTATAATTATACAAATTACATAACTTTGCAGTCAACAATTTTAGTATGTTAATTAAAAGAATAGGGTATTTTTTAGTAGGAGTTTCATTAGGTTCAATTGGCGTTTACTTTTTCTGGCAAAAGAAAAATGCAACATTTGATTATGGAATGGATGCAAGAACTTTAAAGACAATCAGAATTAAAGAACGTGTTTTTTCTGACAATGCTAAAAGAGTCATGCTAAATTCTGATATTGATAGCACAAAAATATCTACCATTTTATATACAGGTGATGTTGATTTTGGGAAAAGCAAACCAAGACAAAAGCCTTGTGCAGAATACTATATTACAGGAAACAACGATTTAGAAAACGTGAGTTTATATGTTTCTAGATGCGATTCTGTTGCTACAATAAAAGAAATTATTATTGATTAACAATTCTTATATTTATCATGCAATCCTACTCCACTAATAATCATTGGTATTATTTTTTCGAGTCTTTTTAATTTTGTTGATGCTCTTTTAGCTTCAGAAATATACGCTGTATATTCTCTTTGCTTGCTTAAAGAAAAATTATCAAAACTTGTTTTTAACTCTTTATTTTTTTTTAATTCTTGCTGTAATTCTTCAGGTATAATTACTGGTTTTGAGCTTCTTGTTGGTTTAATTTCATTTCCTAATTTCACGTTTTCGATAGCCTCTAAAACATATTCTTTAATTTGAGCTGTATTTATTTCATCAATAGAATTAAATCTCCATTGCAACATGGCTTTGGTTTTTCCTTCTTGTGCATTTATAAAAACCTTGTATTTGTCTTTTAATAGTGCACCTTGAAAAAACCATAAACCACAGTAATTTTTAAAAGCGGATAAACCAACTATATTTTTGCCGTTAAAAACATACACTGGAGATCCCCATTTTATGGTTTCATCTACAGGTAAATCTGCAAAAACAGCACGTAAAAGCTTGAGCTCTTTACTCCATTTTTCTTTTTTCGAGATATATTCATCAACCTTAATATTCATATTTATGTTTTTAAGTTAGCAAAGTAACGTTCTTCAATTTTATCAACATTTTTAATTGTTTTTTTAACCCAATCAAAATATAAAATTTCTTTTTCTTTGGTTGATAATTGCCAATCAATCTTAGAACTACGAAGTTTTGTGGTAACCGATTGTAAAATAATAGCAGCAGCCACAGAAATATTTAAACTTTCTGTAAAACCAACCATAGGTATTTTTAAAAAACCATCTGCTTGGCTTTTTACAATATCAGAAACACCCTCTGCTTCTGCTCCTAAAATAAAAGCTGTTTTTTTACTGATGTCAAAATCTTGTAATAAACAAGAATCATTATGAGGACTTGTGGCAACAATTTGATAGCCTTTTTCTTTTAAAGCATCCAAACAAATTTGGGTATTATTGCCATCTTCTCTATATCTATATTGATTTAACCATTTTTGAGAACCTTTGGCAACATGTCTAGAAACTGTATTACTGTACTTATTTTCAATAGAATGCACATCTTGAACGCCAAAAATATCACACGTTCTTACAACTGCACTTGCATTGTGTGGTTGATAAATATCTTCCAAAACCACAGTAAAATGTCGAGTTCTATGCTCTAAAACATTTTTAAAAGTTGCTTTTCTTTTTTCTGTTAGATATTCTTCTAAATAAGCTAAAAGTTTTTCATCAATCATAAATACAAACATAAAAATTATTATTTTTACAAATGATGAAAAAATTAGTTGTTTTAACAGGAGCAGGTATTTCTGCAGAAAGTGGCATTAACACTTTTAGAGATTCAGATGGTTTATGGGAAGGTCATGATGTGATGGAAGTTGCAACTCCACAAGGTTTTGAAGCAAATCCTGCTTTGGTTTTAGAATTTTATAATCAACGTAGAAAAGAATTATCAACAGTAAAACCCAATAAAGCACATTTAAATTTAGTGGAATTAGAAAACCATTTTGATGTGGAAATTATCACTCAAAATGTTGACAATTTACACGAAAAAGCTGGCAGTGAAAATGTTACGCATTTGCATGGAGAACTTTTAAAAGTTAGAAGTTCTGTTGATGAATCTTTAATTTTAGATTGGAATAAAGATTTAGTTTTAGGAGATTTATGTACTAAAAACAGCCAATTAAGACCTCATATTGTTTGGTTTGGAGAAATGGTGCCAATGTTAGATAAAGCAATTGAAATTACCAAAGAAGCAGATATTTTAATGATTATTGGCACTTCTATGCAAGTATATCCTGCTGCAAGTTTGGTAGATTATATAAAACCAAAAACACCCATTTATTTTATAGATCCAAAACCTCAAATCTCAGAAAATGATTTTAACGATTTAACAATCATTAAAAATGTTGCGAGTTTAGGCACCCATAAATTAATAGAATTGCTGATTAAATAATTACTTAATCATATTTTTTAGATAAAAATTTTCTACTTTTTCTCTTGCCCAAGGTGTAGTTCTTAAAAATTTTAAGGAAGATTTATACGTAGGATTATTTTTAAAAGCATTAATATTTAAAGAATAGCCTAATTCTTCCCAGCCATATTCTAAATACAATTGCTCTAACATGGTTGCTAACTTAATACCATGTAAAGGATTGTTGGGTTGTTCTGTACTCATTTATATTGATGAATTTGCGATTTCTACGATTTCATCAGAACTAAAAATAGCCTGATCTTTATTACTTTTTGCAAGTGTTTGCATACAACTTGCTATTTCTTCTGGTTCAATCATTTTGTACTTTTTTAAACCACCAACAAACAAGGGATTTAAAATACTCATTATTCCTTTGCCAATTCTTTCTCCTAATCTAAACTCTTCACGATTTCCACCAATTAAAGAAGGCCTTAAAATATACGTGTTTTTAATTTTTTGTTTTAAAACATCTCGTTCCATTTCCCCTTTTGTCTGGTTATAGAAAGTGTTGCTGGTAACATCTGCTCCCATAGAAGACATAACTACAAAAGTATCAATATTATTTTCTTTAGCAAGTTTTGCCGCTTTTACAGGAATTCCATAATCGATTTGCTTGTATTTAGCACTGTCTTTTGTTTTAGCAGCTGTTGTGCCAATGCAACAGAAAACTACATTCCCAGTAAAATCTTCTTTATAATTTTCTAGTTGAAATAAACTGATTAAATGCTGTTCAATTTTGTCAGATTTTACATCTACAGAACTTCTAGAAAATAATTTAATTTTCGAATACGTTGTATCTGCAAGTAATTTTTCTAACAAAATTCCTCCTGTTAAACCTGTTGCTCCTAATATAATTGCTGTTTTACTCATTATTTATCTAAATCTGGTAATAAAAAATCATCCAAAACAGATTTTTTAGCCATCATTTTTTCGATAGCTTCTGTTGTTCTTGGTGCTTCTGCAGATAAATTTACAGGGCCATTTTTAGTTACTAAAATATCATCTTCTATTCTTATTCCAATTCCCCACCATTTTTTATCACAAGGACTGCCATCAGGAATATAAATTCCAGGTTCCATAGTAACAATCATATTTTCTTCGAAATTTCTATAATTTCCTGGATCATGAACATCTAAACCAATGTGATGTGTAGTTCCATGAGGCAAGTAATTATGTCTTTCATCTACAGATTTTATGATGCCTAACTTATACAAACCTTCGTTCACAATTTTTCTTGCAGCTAAATTTGGGGAAGACATTCCTTCACCAATTTTAAATAAAGCAATTCCTGCTTCTTGAGCATCGTAAACGATATCATAAATTTGTTTTTGTTCTTTAGTAAATTTTCCATTCGCAGGAATTGTTCTAGTTACATCTGCTGTATACCCTCTATACTCAGCTCCTAAATCCATCAAAACTAAATCGTTACCAACTTTTGTTTGATTGTTTTCTATATAATGTAAAATACAACCATTGTTTCCTGCTCCAACAATACTTGGATATCCTTCATATTCTGCTCCATATTTTTTATAAACAAATTCGTGAATACCTTGCAATTCTGTTTCAGACATATGAGGTTTCATTGCTTTCATCACTTCAATTTGTCCAACAGCAGAAATTCTTACAGCTTTGGTTATTAATTTAACTTCAGCAGCAGTTTTAACTTCACGCATTGTAGTCAAATTTGCTGATAAAAACGTTAAATCGATATTTGTTTTTGGTTTTAAAGCCAAAGATATTTTCTGTTGATATTCTTTCTTTAAAACATCTGTAGTTGCAGATTTATAACCTTTAATCAGATCATCATTATTAATTTCTGGAGCACGTGAAGCCAATCTATCAATAATATTAATCACATTTGCACTACTTTCAATAGGTGTTTCTGCAATATTATTATAAACATATTCTTGCATTCTTGATAAATATAAAGAAGGATCGTAACCAGCCTTCATTTTAAAGTTTTTTACCAAATTGAAAACATCTGCTCCACCTAAATTTCTATAATCATCATTAAATTTTTCGATAAAAACGTTGTTAAAACTTTTAAAATCGATGTTGGTTTTTAAAAATTCAGTTGCATTCATGGCCATATCAAAACCTAATTCTTTGTTTGCGCCTTCAACTCCTAAACGTTTTCCATTCCATTGTTCTGCTCTTTCATCTCTTTCTTGCACATATAAAATTTCATTGTAAGCGTTTCCATCTTCACCTGTTTGATCATCAGAAAACAAAACTAAAACACCATTTGGCTCTCTATAACCTGTTAAATAATAAAAATTTGGATCTTGATGAAATACGTAATCTACATCGTTTGCTCTATTTCTTAAAGGGTTTGCAAAAACAACAGTTACTGAATTTTCAGGCATTTTAGAGCGTAAAAGTTCGCGTCTTTCTTTATGAAAATCTTTAGATAAAAAATCGGTTGGTGTTTGTGCTTGATAGTTTAAACTGATTGTTATAAATAGAATGAATAAAAATTTTAAACTTTTCATAGGTTGTAAATTTCGTTTATGATTTCAAATGTACTATTATTTATTTTTTGAAATATGAATATTAACAGAATTTTAATGCTTACTTATTATGAATTTTTCAATAATTTAGCCAAAATTTAAAGCATTTACATAATGAAAAATATTGCCTTACAGAATGTTCACGAAAAATTAGGAGCAAAAATGGTGTCTTATGCAGGTTTTAATATGCCTGTCTCTTACAAAAGTATAAATGTTGAACATGAAACTGTTAGAAATGGTGTTGGTGTTTTTGATGTTAGTCATATGGGTGAGTTTTTAGTTTCTGGCGAAAATGCGTTGGCATTAATTCAAAAAGTAACTTCAAATGACGCTTCTAAACTTGAAATTGGTGATGCACAATATAGCTGTTTCCCAAATGAAGAAAATGGAATTGTAGATGATTTAATTTGTTATAGAATAAAAGAAGATCAATATTTATTAGTGGTAAATGCTGGTAATATTGAAAAAGATTGGAACTGGATTTCTAAATACAATAAAGAGTTTAATGCAGATTTAAAAGATATTTCTGATGAGTATTCTTTATTGGCTATTCAAGGTCCAAAAGCTGTGCAAGCAATGCAACCATTATCTACGTTAGATTTAGCTGAAATTCCTTTCTACAAGTTTAAAATTGGAAATTTTGCAGGCGTTGAAGATGTTATCATTTCTGCAACTGGTTATACTGGTTCTGGTGGTTTTGAAATTTATTGTAAAAATAGTGAAGTAGAACAAATTTGGAATAAAATTTTAAAAGCAGGTTCTGACTATGATATTAGACCAATTGGTTTAGCAGCAAGAGATACTTTGCGTTTAGAAATGGGATATTGTTTATATG
>CAXBPL010000072.1:0-12282 GCA_963977615.1 uncultured Polaribacter sp.
CCATTTAACTGTGCTTCGTTTCCTTTATGATCTAAATGTGTGTTGAAAACCCATATTTTTTCATCAGAATTTAAAACACTCATTAATCCATAAGTACATATTCTTGGATAAGCAGCATCCCAACCTTTCGATATTTTTTCTGGAGTTTCAGACAACCAAAATGTGTTTTCATTTGTAAAAGCCACTTTGGTCGAATCGTAAAAAATAGCAGAAAATTCACCAATATTTTCACCATCTCTTCCTTGACCAATAAAACTATAATTAGTCAAATTGCTATTAATATCCAACATTTGATTTGGTCTGGCTTCTTGCACTCCAAAAACTGTTGGTTCGTAGAAATTTATCTGAGAAATCAAGAAATCTTTTCTTTTTGCCCATGCATTTTCACCATCACTTGCAACATCTAAACGTATATTATACGTCATCACTTTTAAACTTTCGGTTTCTTTTGATGCGCAACTTGCTAACATCAGCAGAAAAAATAGTTTTAAATTTTTCATGTTTTATTCCTTTTCTTTTTGATAAATTCTAACATATTCAACAACCATTTGCTGAGGAAAAACGGAATCGTCAATTCCTTTTTGACCTCCTAACATACCACCAACTGCTACATTTAAAATCAAATAAAATGGTTGATCAAAAGGCCATTCTGCAGTTGTTTTATGTTCGTTTTTAAAGGTATTATAAATAGTGCCGTTTAAAATAAAATCCATTTTTTCTGGAGTCCATTCCAAAGCAAAAACTTGAAAATCATCATAAGGTTTATCAATAAAAATGCTTCTACCCTGTTCTGTTTTTTTATTATGATTGTATGCTTTTGTGTGTACAGTTCCAAAAATGGTATCGTTGTTAAAACCAACATGTTCCATAATGTCGATTTCACCAGCTTCTGGCCAACCAACTTCAGTTTTATTTTCTCCTAACATCCAAACTGCAGGCCACAAACCTACACCTTCTGGAAGTTTTGCTTTAATTTCAAAACGTCCATATTTCCATGAAGCCAAGTCTTTTGTGGTTAATCTTGCAGCTGTATATTTTCCTGTTTTACGTTCGGCTGCATATTTTTTCCAACTTTTCTTTAAAAATTCTGGATTGCCATAATCTTTATTGATAATTGTTTCTTTGTGAGTTTCGATAATTAATTTTCCACCTTCTACTCTTGCGTTTTTTAAACTATCTGTATAATATTGTTCTTCTTCATTTGCAATAAAACCATAATCATACCCCCATTTTGTGTGGTCTGGTTTGCCTTTATAATTAAATTCGTCGCTCCAAACTAATGAGTATCCTTTATTAATTGGCGATTTTTTTATCCTCTGAAAAATTAATTCTGGCTCATTTGTAGTGATATAATCAAAATTATTTGCCAACAACCAATCTATATCATCTACAGAATTTGCAGTCCAAGCATTTAAAGTGATTCCTAAATCTTTTGCTTCTTCAATAAACTTTGACTTATTTTTTAATTTATAAATAATATAATCCAATCCTGTAATTCCCAAACTTTTTAATGATTCTGGAGATTTAGATCCATCCAAATATTGCGTTTTTGCAGTTGGCTTTTTTTCTGCAATTCTTTTTAAAATATCTACACTAAAACTAATGTAAGAATGTATGTAGTTTTCAGCTTTTAATTCATCAATTAACCCTAAAACTTTATCTACAATAAGATTATTTTTTTCTTTTGTGGCTCTTGGTTTAATTTCTAAGACCAAACCTGTTGCAACATTATTTTGCATTCCTGCTAACAAATATTCCTTTAAAGTAGGCAGTTTTTCTCCATTAAAAAGGGTTGTTTTTGCTAATACCTCGTAATTGGTTTCTTCAATGATTAAATCATTATATTCTTTATCATGCGTTACAATTAAAATATTGTCTTTGGTAATTCTAACATCAAACTCAGAACCAGTACATTTTAAATTGATTGCTTCCTTTAAAGATGCTATTGAGTTTTGAGGTAGGTTTTTAGATTTCCAAGCTCCTCTGTGAGCAACAACAGGATTTTCTGCAAAATCTATTTTATTATTTTTGTAAGTTTTATCACAAGAAATAAAGGACAAAAGTATCAGGAAAATTAGGAAAGGGCGCATTTGAAATTATTATCTGAAATTATATTCTTATCGTAAAAAAAGAAAGTATCGAAAAAATTAAAAACACATTTTCGATACTTTTTTTTTAAAAAAATTATTTATTTATAAAATTTAGTATCCAGTATTTTGCGGATAATTAGCTCCCAACAAATCTAAATCAGCTTGATAAATTGGCCAGTTTATATAATGATCTTTCCAATTTACTCTAGGATCTTTACCTCCTCCAAAATAGTTTGGAAAAAATTCACCATCTCCAGCATACGTTCTCATTTGATAATTAATTACACTTTGCCCCATTCTTTTTAAAGTAAACCAACGTTGACCTTCAAAAGCTAGTTCTCTAGCACGTTCATCTAAAATTGCTTGTTGATCTACACTTGTTAAAGCTGCTGCATTTGCTCTAGTTCTAACTGCATTAATATAAGGTAATGGATCTCCACTAGAACGCATTATAGCCTCTGCAGCAATTAAATAAGTTTCTGCTAAACGATAAATTAATTTATTACTATGTACTCTATAATTCGTTGGATCATCATCATTTTCTGCAAATTTAACGCAAGAAGGATGCAATCTTTGGTAATACCTTGTTAATTCTACTCCATTTGGATTTGCAGCAGAAATTGGCTTATAAATATCTATTTCTTGACCGGCATTAGCACCTGAAGTATAATAATATTTTAATCTAAAATAAGTGTTATCATCTCTAGTATCATTAGGGTCTTCTGCAAGCAAACCTAATAAGTATTCGTTTGGTAAAACTCTAGAGAAACCTTGACCTCCTTGAGCTGTATTACCCTCTATTCCAGGTATCTGAAAATACTGTGTTACAAAATTTGCACTCATCATGGTTAAATCTCCACCACCTAAAGTATTTTCTTCAGATTGAAGTACAAATAATTGTTCTGAATGGTTTTTATTCCCTCCAAAAACATCTGCAGTTGAAGCCACTAAACTATGTGGACTCATTGGATCTTCTATAACGTCAATAGCTTGTTTTTTTGCTTCTGCCCAATTACCTTCCCACATCGCAACTTTTGCTTTTACATGTTTAGCAGTTCCTTTAGAAACTTTACCAAATGTAACATTCCAATCTAAGTTGTCTACTGCAAACTGTAAATCGCTATTTATTAAAGCAAAAATTTCTACTTCTGTTGATGGTAATTCTACAACATCAAAAGCATTTTCTAAGGTAACACTCTCTGTAGTAACAAAAATGTTTTTAAACATTCTGAATAAATAAAAGTAAGAATGTGCTCTAAAAAATTTTGCCTCAGCAATTATTTGGTTTTTTGAATCTACTGGTAAACCTTCTAAATTTTCTGCAGCATTAATAATTGCTGTAGCATTATTAGTAATCTTATAATAGTTTGCCCAAATAACACCAGACATCCACTTTGTACCTAAATCATCTGGTGAAACTCCTCTTTCATATCTACCCATATTTCCAGTATAACCAGATCTAGAAAAAGTTAAATCGCCTCTAGATGCCATTGTAACTGCAGCAAGAAAATCTTGGTTGCTATTGTCATAACGATCTCTTTCAAATTTATATAAACTTACTACACCAGATTTTAAACCAGCTTCTGTATTATATATATACCCTGAATCTATTGATGTACCTGGTTGTTCATCTAAATATCCTTCACAAGATACTGCTAAAAGCGCTACTGCAACTAACAATAAGCTTTTCTTAAATTTTAAATAATTTGTATTTGCTTTCATATTTTTTTTCTATTAAAGTTTAATTTTAACACCCATAGTAATTGAAGTAGCATCTGGATAACCAGTGTCTGCATTAGAGAATGTACCTCTAATATTAACCTCTGGACTATAGCCAATATAATCTGTATTAGTAAACAAGTTTGTACCTGTTATGTATAATTTTATTTGATCTAAATTCAACTTATTCGTTAAAACTTCTGGTAATGAATAGCCTAAACTTACTGTTCTTAAACGTACATAAGAAGCATCTCTAATTGCTAAAGCACCTAAATAATCTATTACTGTACCAGAATTTGCTCTTGGATATGTTGTTGATGGATTTTCTGGAGTATAATAAGGTACTTTTACTCCATTTAATTTACCTGTTAAAGTTCCACCATTGTTGTATTCTGATAAAAAAGGATTACTTTTTGTAGCACCTTCTGAAGCATAGAAATCTACAAATAATTCGAAACCTTTATACTCTAAATTAGTAGATAATGAACCAAACCAATCTGGGTTCGTATCTATAAATACTTTATCTTCATCTGTAATTTTACCATCTGGTAAACCTGTAAGATTTCCTTCAGAATCTAAACCATTAGTATCATTAACTCTAATATCTCCAGGTCTTATATCTGGTTGTGGATTTGTTGAATCTGGATTTGCTTGTGGTGAATTTGCATAATCTTCACCAACTTGCCAAATACCATCAAACTGATAATTTCTAATAACATTCGTGGATTGACCTACATAATAACCTCTATCTCTATCTTCTAATAATGGATCTCCATTTCCATCATTATATAATGATAGTAATTTATTTTTATTGTTAGACCAGTTTGTAGATACTGACCATTTAAAATCTTCTTTATTAATTAAATTTGCAGTTAAACTTAACTCTATACCTTTGTTTTGAAGTTCACCTGCATTAAAGTATGTAAAATCATATCCTGTGGTTGCTGGTACATTTCTCTTTAATAATAAATCAGTTGTTCTTGCATCATAATATTGTATGGTACCATTTAAAATTCTACTAAAAAGTGAGAAATCTAAACCTATATTTAATGTAGAAATTCTTTCGTGTTTTAAATTAAGATTTGGCAAAGCTTCTTTAGGTGCATATCCTGAAGCAGTTTGGCTATCAAAAATATAATTTTGAACATCTGCTTCAAATAACGAAGTATTTGATGTACTCAAAGCGTTAATTAAAGAACCATAACTTACTCTTAATTTTAATTCGCTAATTTGATCTACATTCTCTAAGAAAGATTCGTTTTGTAATTTCCATGCAAAAGCAACTGCTGGATTTGTGGTCCATTTATAGTCTGCTGCATTTACAGAAGATCCATCTCTTCTAACTGTAGCTGTTAACAAGTATCTATCTAAAAGACTATATCTTGCTCTTGCCATGAATGACATATTTCTAAACTTACTTTTATCTCGAATAACAGCAACTCCTCCAATAGCACTTGAAATACCATCATAACCTAAACTTTCATTTGGAAAACCTGTAGCCTCTGTATATGTTCTTGTGTATTTATTTTCATCAATATTTTGAGCCAAAGTAAGATTGAACGTATTATTCTCATCGAATCTCTTATCGTAATTAAGAATATTTTCGATAAAGAATGCTTCTCTTAATTGATTTTCTATGACTGCTCTACCTCTCACATCATCTCCAGAACCACTTAAAGAAGATTGATATCTTCCTCTTTCAGAGTTTTTTCTTGTTAAAGAGGTTGTTAATTGATATTTTAAATTATCTGTAATTTGATAGGTTGGTATAACGTTAATTACATAATCATTCCCTTTTTCATCATCATCCTCTTCATTTAAATTCCATAGAGGATTAATTGCAGTACCTTCTTCTCCACTAGGAAACTGCTTGATACTTCCATCATCATTATAAGCTTTTCCTAAAGGCGAAGTTGTAATTACATTTACATTTGCAGCTCTTTCTATATCATCATTTAAGATATTAACATCAAATCTAACAGCAAATTTATCTGATATTTTTTGATCTACATTTAAACGTAAATTTTTTCTTGTATAAGAAGAGGTTGGTATAATTCCTTCTTCTTTAAAATAGTTAAGACTACCATATACTTTAGTTTTTTCTGTACCACCAACCATACTAATAGATTGACTATTTACAATACCAGATGAAACTAATTCATCTTCCCAATCTACAAACTCGTTATTAGCAATTGAATTTAATTCTATAGCACTAAAAATTGCTGAATCATCTGAATACTCATCTGATGCATTGTTAGATCTATCTGCTTCTCTTTTTAATTGTGCAAATTCCTGTCCAGAATACACATCAAAATTTCTTTCTAATTTTTTAGTAGTTAAAAAACCATGATAAGAAACGCTAATTTTGTTAGTTGTTCCTCTTTTAGTTGTTACCAAAATAACTCCATTAGAACCTTTACCTCCATAAATTGCTTGAGCAGAAGCATCTTTTAAAACTTCAATAGATTCAATATCATCAGCATTAATATCTTCAATACCTCCTTCTCTAATAACACCATCTACCACATAAATAGCGCCTATATTTCCTTGAAAAGAACTTGCTCCTCTTAATAATACTTCTGATGCTCCTCCAGGTCTTAAAGAACCTCCACCAACATTTACTTGTAAACCAGAAACTCTACCTCTTAGCATTTCTGTTACATCTGATGTTGGAGTTGCAGTTGCTTTCGATAAATCTGCCTTTGCAACAGCACCAACTAAATCGCTTCTTTTTCTAGTTCCATAACCAACAACTATAATTTCATCTAAAGCATTTTCTTCAGGTAAAATAGTTACTTTTATAGGACTTGCTGTAATTGCAACTTCTTTAGTTTTATATCCCAAATAAGCTATAATTAAAGTTTTTGCATTTTCACTAACTGTTAGTGAAAATTCTCCATCAAAATTTGTGGATGTTCCTTTTGTTGTTCCTTTTATAGAAACTGATGCTCCAGGCAAAGGCATGCCAGATTCATCTAAAACTGTTCCTTTAATTGTTTTTTGTGCAAATGCTGAAATGCTGAATGCAAAAAAGAACAAGAAAGCTACAACTATTTGTTTTCTTTGATTAATTGATTTGACCATCATAAATAATTTTTGGTTTTAATTTTTTGTCGAAATTATGAACGCCTAATTGTAATGACATTAACATAACATTAACTTAGAATCAAATATATGTTTATATTAAAGCTTGTAGTGTTAATTTAACCTTTACAAAAAACCTACTTATTATTAATATGATAAAAAACACTATAAAATATAAGGAAATCAGCATTTTAAATATAGCATAAAAATAAAATATATAAAAATGTAGAGGTAATGTAGAGGTGTTTTATAGTCTAAATACTCAAAATATAATCGGTTAAATTGGTTTTTGAAGATAAATTTAACTTTTTCCTTAATCTGTATCTTCTAATTTCTACACTTTTTACAGAGATATTTAATAAAGGTGCAATTTCTTTAGAAGTTAAGTTCAATCTTAAATATGCACAAAATTTTAAGTTGTTATGTGTTAAGTCAGGATGTAGTTTTTTCGCTCTCTTTAAAAAGTCTTTATCTGCATTGTTAAAAGCCTCTTTAAAAAAGTCCCAATCTTTTGTGCTGTTCAAATTTTTCTCTATTAATTTATAAATAGGGTTTGAATCATCTATTTGTGGATTTTGTTTTAATTCCTTTTTAATACTTCTTAAAAACTCGTTTCTTTTAATAATACTCATTGTAGAAATTGCCAATTCTCTATTTTTACTTTCAATTTCTTGGCTTAATTTTTCGTTAGTTAACTTAATAACTTCTTGATCTGTTTTAATTTTCTGAACTTCTAGCTGCCTAAAATTGTATTCAACTAATTTTTTATGGCGTTTTCTATAATGCTTTTTATAAAATTTATGTACAAAAAACACAATTGATAAAAAGAGTAAAATATAGAAAACAATTGCTGTTGTAGTAAAATAAATAGGTGGATTAATCCTAAAATTATAGGTGATTGTATTATCTGATAAATTATTTGCAATCGTAGACCTTAGCTTTACCACATACGTTCCAAAAGATAAATTTTCAAAATTTAATGAAGATGTATTTCCTAAATCTATCCAATTTTTGTTATTTATTTGATATTGATAATTTATGAACTCGTATTTGTTATAAACAGGACTACTAAACTGAAATTCGATCGAATTTTGATATGCTTTAAAATCGCCAGTTTTCTGCAAATTAACCTCTAGAGTATCCGCATTTTTAAGAATTATATTATTTAAATAAATTTTATGTGCAAAATCTTGCTTCTTCTCTAAATCTAAAAGTAAATAACCGTTTGTTTTTCCTATCAAATAACTGTTATTATAAACGTTTGATATATTTTCAAAACTAACAGTTGTTTTCCTCAAATAACTTTGAACAGGAATAAAATTAATACTGAACTTATTTTCGATAGGTCCTTTTTCCAAATAACTAATAGTACTTTTATTAAAAGACCAGAGCTTATTATTTTTATCGCTAATTAGCTTTCCAGACACATATTCATCAGAAGAGAAAAGTGAACTAAATACTGAATCTTTCTCAAAATTATTGGTTGATGAATTCAACTTAAAAACACCTTTATTATAACTATAAAAAAGATTATCATCGTACTTTGTTAAACCAGAACCTTTTCCTTTTTCTACAGATGACAACAAGTTATTCTCTTTAAAATTTTGATAATCATCATCAAAAACCAATTTATAAACTCCTTTGTATTCATGGTTCACAAAAACATCTTTTGAGTTTATCATTTCAAAAAAACGAGCAGAATTTTGAAAACCTTTTAATTTATTTCTTAATCTCCAAACACCATTTTGCTTTTCTAAAATGCTCATTCCTGAGTAATGACCTTGTAGAATTAAATTTGATTTTTCAGGAATTTCTCTAAAATTCCAAGTTCCAGAAAAGTCCGTAATTTTTAAAGCTGTATTATTTTTAATTTGATACGTTCCTGAAGTATGTCCACATAACAAATCGCCATTTATAGCAAAAAGCGACCAAATTTGACCTGTAATTCCTGATACTTTTTTTAGAGGTTCGTTTGTATTTATTGCTTTATAAAAAAGCCCTTGATTTGTACCAATATAAATTTTATCATCAAAACTTATAGAACAATATGTGGTTCCAAAATGACCATCATCATCATTAAATTCTTTTATAAAAGATTGGTTATTTAAGCAATTTATTCCATTATCTAAAGCAGACCACACATTGCCATCTTCATCTTCATATAAATACAAAACTGTATTATTTGTTAAGCCAACAGTTTGATTTATCCTGTTAATTACTTCTCCTTTTGATGAAATATGCAAAACTCCATTTGAAATTGTGCCTAACATAAAAGAGTTGTCTTTTAAGCGAATTCCGCAAAATATTTGATCTTTTTTAAATTCTTTATTTATGGGTGCATCCCATTTTTTTATGATACCATTTTCAATCAGAAAAAAACCTTCACTTCTTGTTAAAACTAGATAATTGTTATCAATTTTAAAAATATTTAAAACTAATCTTACATTATAACTTTCTGGAAATACAGTAATTAAAACCTCTTTTCCGTTTTCTAACTTTACTAAAGCCCCATCTTTTTTAAAGATATAAATTACAGCATCAATCTCAAAAATTCGATAATAATTATTAAAATCTGTCAGATAATTTATTTCTTCAGTGTCTATATTATAAAAATAAATACGATGAAATGATTGAAATAAAATCCATTTTTGATATTTTTTTATATTCCAAATATTTTCATCCTCAAAAAGCTTGTCTTCTATTTTTTTTGAAATGGATTTGTAGTTTAAAATCCCTTTTTGATCTTTTTTCCAAAAACCAAATTCCATATAAGATCCACTGTAAATTTTATCTTCATCTGCTAATAAAGATCTAATTACAGTATTATTTGAAGAAGGATTCAGTGTCCATCTTGCTCCATTATATTCTAATAAACCTTCGTTATTTGCAACAAATATGGTTTTATTCTTATTTTGAGTTATGGCCCAATTTTGATTCTCAGCCCTATAATCTTCTGGTTGAAATTTTAAAATTGGTGGAATTTCCTGCCCAATTAAAAAACCAGAAATAAAAAAAAAGAGTAAAAATAGATTCTTTTTAAAACTCATCCTTTTTTATATAATTTTTAAGTTGATAAAATCAAAAATAAACCAGCTGCTAAAACTGCACCAATAATTGGCCCTAAAACAGGAACCCAAGCATAACTCCAATCATTTGAAGCTTTATTTTTTATCGGTAAAATTGCATGAATAATTCTCGGTCCTAAATCTCTTGCAGGATTTATAGCATAACCAGTTGTACCACCTAAAGATAACCCTATTACCCAAACTAAAATTGCAACAGGCAAAGCACCTAAAGAGCCTAAACCAATAGGAATTATACCATTTTCAACATCATTTAAATTAGCATTTGTAAAATATAAAACCACAAAAACCAACACAAAACAGCCAATAATTTCACTAATTAAATTGCTGGAATAATTTCTAATTGCTGGTGACGTACAAAAAACAGCTTTCTTTAAGTCGCCATTTTCAGTTGCTTTAAAATGATCTCTATAAAGTAGCCAAGCAAAAAACGCACCTAACATTGCTCCAATAAATTGCGCAATTACATATTCTAAAACCAAACTCCAATCGAACTTTCCTGCAACTGCTAAACCAATACTTACTGCTGGATTTAAATGCGCTCCACTAATTGGCCCAGCCACAGAAACACCTACAAAAACGGCAAAACCCCAAGCAGTTGTGATAACCATCCAACCTAAATCGTTTGATTTTGTTTTTTCTAAAACTACGTTTGCAACAACTCCTGCTCCTAAAAGGATTAATAAAAAAGTTCCTAAAATTTCTGCTATAAATGGTGTCATTAATTTTGTCTTTAGATTTATAATGATTCTTATTTTTTCGTTAAAATAAACGAAATTTCTCTCTTCTCTATTCTCTATTTTAAAAAAACTTATTTAGTCCAAAATTCTAAAGCTTTCACAGCTTTATACCAACCTTTTATATTCTTATCTATTTTTTCTCTTTCTTCTGTTGGTTCAAATTCTTGATCTATTTGCCAAATTTCTTGGATTTCTTCTTCATTTTCCCAGAAACCAACAGCTAAACCTGCTAAAAAAGCAGCACCCATTGCTGTAGTTTCCACCACTTTTGGTCTAATAGTTTTTGTATTTAAAACATCTGCTTGAAACTGCATTAACGTATCATTTACTGTAGCTCCACCATCAACTCTAAGTTCTTTAATTTTAATTTCAGCATCAGCTTCCATCGCTTTTAAAATATCCATAGATTGATATGCAATTGCATCTAAAGTTGCTCTTGCAATATGTGCATCTGTAGTACCTCTTGTTAGCCCAAAAATGGTTCCTTGTGCTTTTTGATTCCAATATGGAGCACCTAAACCTGCAAATGATGGTACAAAATAAACGCCATCAGAATCTTTTACAGAATTTGCTAACGCTTCTACTTCAGATGAGTTTCTTATGATTTTTAAACCATCTCTTAACCATTGAACTGCAGCACCAGCAATAAAAACACTTCCCTCAAAAGCATATGTTGTTTTATTGTTGATTTTCCAAGCAACTGTGGTTAACAAATTATTTTTAGATTTTATGGGTTTATCTCCTATATTCATCAACATAAAACAACCTGTTCCATACGTGTTTTTTACCATTCCTTTTTTCGTACACATTTGCCCAAAAAGTGCTGCTTGCTGATCTCCAGCTATTCCTGCAATTGGAATGTTACAGTTAAAAAAAGTGGATTTTGTATGTCCGTAAATTTCACTTGATTGCTTTACTTCTGGCAACATCGATTTTGGAATTGTTAGCAATTCTAACAACTCATCATCCCAAGCCATTGTATTTATATTGAATAATAAGGTTCTAGATGCATTTGTAACATCTGTAATGTGTTTTTTCTTTTTAGAAAAATTCCAAACTAACCAAGAATCGATGGTCCCTAATAATAAATCTCCTTTTTCTGCACGTTCTCTTGCCCCTTCAACATTGTCTAAAATCCACTTTACTTTGGTTCCAGAAAAATAAGAATCGACAATTAAACCTGTTTTTTCGGTAATCATATCCGCTTTTCCAGCTGCTCTTAATTCATCACAATAATCTGATGTTCTTTTGTCTTGCCAAACAATTGCATTGTAAACAGGTTTGCCTGTATTTTTATCCCAAACAACCACAGTTTCTCGCTGATTTGTAATTCCGATTGCAGCAATATCTTCCATTTCTAAACCTTTACTAGCAATTGCTTCTGCAGCAACTCCAGCTTGTGTAGACCAAATTTCTACAGCATCATGTTCTACCCAACCTGGTTGAGGAAAAATTTGAGTAAATTCCTTTTGCGCAATTGATTTTATTTTCCCTTTCTTATCAAAAACGATGGCTCTAGAACTTGTTGTTCCTTGGTCTAATGCTAAAATATATTTGCTCATTTTT
>CAXBPL010000073.1:0-12020 GCA_963977615.1 uncultured Polaribacter sp.
TATAATTCTGTTCCTGGACCAGCAGTTACAATACTAACTTCTGAGTAAACAGAAAGTTGAACTTGTGCATGAACGGGTTTTATCAACCCTAAAAAAAAGAGGAAAAGTAGGTGTTTTATTTGCATTTTGGTTAAGGTCTAAAAAAACTATAATCGAATGTAATTGAAAAAATATTTGAGAATAAAGCATTCCCAACACTACCAATATTGGTTAAAGCATAATCTATTTGAATGCCTCTATAATTAAAACCGACTCCAAAATTTGGTTGCGCAGATAAGGATTTTCCATTGTCAAATTCTGTGATATATTGAAAATTACCAACTCCTAAACGCAAATAAACCAATTTGTCATAATCTAATTCGAAACCAACAGCAGGATCTATACTTGCAAATTCAGATGAGAAAATATCATTAGATTGTTCAAAACGAATGTTCAAATTTACTTCTGTTTGTAAGTTAAAATAACGTCCAACTCTAAAATCTTTGGCAACTCCTAACTGTAATTTTGGCTTTGTAATTTCTGTAGTTTCTGGCAATTCTTGATTTTGTCCAGGAATTGCATCTCTAATTTTCTCAAATTCCTCTTCATTTATGGCCCAACTATTAAAAGTTGTGGTAATATCTCTAGCCATCAATCCAAATTTCCAATTATTTCTTTCAAACTGAATACCTGCATCAAAACCAAAACCCCAAGAAGAGGCAAATTGCCCAATAATTCTTCTAACAATTTTTGCATTTACCCCAAATTTAACATCTTTAAAAATTAAATTTCGAGCATAAGCAACATTAAAAGCATAATCTGCAGCAGAAAAAAGACTTATTCTATTAAAATCGATATTTCCATCACTGTCAATTAATTCTGTAGTATTTAAAATATCATCTACTCCAAAACGAATTACAGAAATCCCTAAAGCACTTTCAGAATCTATTGGCATTGCAAAAGCAGCGTGATTATAATTGGCAATCCCTGCAAAATAAGAAGCATACATTAAAGAACCTTGGTAATCTTCAATTCCAACTAAACCTGCTGGATTCCAGTAAATTGAGTTTACATTATTGGTAGTTGCAACTACAGCTTTACTTCTTCCTAAAGCAGCAGCATCAACCCCAATATTTAAAAATTCGTTAGAATAATTCCTAAACGCTTGTGCATTTAAAAAGAGTGGAAAAATGAATAAAAAAAGTAAAATTTTATATTTCAATAGTCGCTAAATTTATCAATACAAATATCTTAAAACCTACTAAAATAACTGTCGTTTTCTTTGGATATTGTTTACAAAGTATCAATCTGAATATTTTCTTTAATAAAACGTGCAATTCTGTGTTCTAACCATCTATTTTCACTCGGTTTAAAAGAGGTCATAAAACCAACATGACCTCCAAATTTTGTTTCTTCGAAAAAGAAAAACTCGGAGTTTTCTGCCTCTTCATAAGGAAAACATTCTCTTGATAAAAATGTATCATCTTTGGCATTAATTAATAAAGTAGGTTTTTTAATTTTCGATAAATAAGGCTTAGAACTCGCTTTTTCCCAATAATCTTCTGGACTTTCAAAACCAAAAACAGGTACACTATACAAATATTCTAAATGTTTAAATTTTGTGGCTTTAAACAATTTATCTTTATCTAAATTATATTCTGGAAATTTATGAGCTTTTTCTAAAATCTTGTTTTTCATTGTTTTAAAAAACATTTCCATATATAATTTGTTTTTTAGTTTATCCATTTCTACTTCTGCACTTGCAATATCAATAGGTACAGAAGTTGCAATACCTCCTTTAATAATTGGCGAAATATTTGCTCCTTTTTCACCTAAATATTTCAGTGTTAAATTGCCACCTAAACTAAAACCAACAATTATAATATTTTTATAAGAATAATTTTTAATAAGATGTTGTACTACAAAATCTACATCCTCTGTTTTTCCACTATGATAGGTTGCCAAAAGCAAATTATCTTGTCCAGAACAACCTCTTAAATTAAAACAAACAGTATCTAATCCCTTTTTATTCAAGTGATTCGTGTTAGAGGCTATGTATTTGGAATCTGAGCTACCTTCCAAGCCATGAATCAGTAAAACCAAGGTTTCTGAACCCACAAAAGAAAAATCTAAATCGAAAAAATCATGATCCCAAGTTGTAATTCTTTCTCTTTTATAGGAAGCTTTGTCCTTCATAAAAAGAGGTCTGTACATGGTGTTAAAATGACCATTTCTAAAAGGCATTGTTGGTAGAAAATCCGAAGTAAAAACAGGCATGGCATTTATTATTTATGCAAATATGACGAAATTTTAACAATAAATAAAAACTAGCTAATTTTGATTTCTTATTTTAGCTTTAAAATTGATACAACATGAAAATTAAAAAACATATTCCTAATTTATTAACGCTTGGAAACCTTTTCTGTGGAACAGTTGCAACCATTTTTGCAGTGGAAAGTAATTTTACAGGAGCAGCTTTGTTTGTTGTAATAGGAATTTTCTTTGACTTTTTAGATGGATTTGTTGCACGTTTATTAAAGGTTTCTGGAGATTTAGGAACGCAGCTAGATTCTTTAGCAGATATGGTTACAAGTGGTGTTGCACCAGGAATTGTAATGTTTAAATTATTAGAATATAATTCCTTTGATTCTTCTAGTTCTTTTGAAGATTCTATTTTAGGGTTTTCATTAATAGGGCTAATTTTAACCTTAGGAGCTTGTTATAGACTCGCAAAATTTAATTTAGATACCAGACAAACAGATTCTTTTATAGGTTTGCCAACGCCAGCAATGTGCTTGTTCGTTGTTTCTTTGCCTTTAATTCAAGAGTATTCTGAGATAGAATTTGTTCAAAATTTAATTAGCAATAGCTATTTTTTAATTGCTGTAACACTTGTTTTAACGTACTTGATGAATGCAGAATTGCCTTTGTTTTCCTTAAAATTTAAAGACGCTTCTTTCAAAAAAAACTGGATTATTTATTTATTTTTAGTAATATCTTTAACGTTAATATTGTTAATAAACTATTTATCCATTCCAATAATTATTACCTTGTACGTAGTTTTATCAATATTTAAAAATTTAACCCCCAAAATTTGAAAAAGAATGAAAACTGCAAAAATTCCAGAAAATGAAGATGAAAGATTAAAAACTTTAGATTCCTATAAAATTTTAGATACTTTGCCAGAAAAAGATTATGATGCTATTGCCAAAATAGCTTCTGGTATTTGTAATACTCCAATTGCTTTAATTACTTTAGTTGATAAAGAAAGACAATGGTTTAAATCTACCCATGGTATAAATGCCACAGAAACACCTAGAAAAGTTGCTTTTTGTGCTCATAGTATACTAAAACCTGACGAATTATTTATAGTAAATGATGCAAGAAAAGATGAACGTTTTTTTGATAATCCATTAACAATAGAAAAGCCTAATGTTGTTTTTTATGCAGGTGCACCATTAAATACCTCAGAAGGGCATGCTTTAGGAACTCTTTGTGTTATAGATACCAAACCCAATAACCTTAATGATACCCAAAAAGAATCTTTAAAATTATTAGCAAACCAAATAATTGCATTGTTAGAATTAAGGAAAAAAAATGAAGAACTTAGAGCTGTAAACAATAAAGTAACGCAGTTAAATGAACAGTTAAATAGTTTCGCATTTAGATTAACACACGATTTAAAATCACCTATAAGTGGTGTTAATTTTTTACTAGATGTTTTAAAAGAGGACCATAGCAAGTTATTCGAAAATACAGAAGCAGAAAATTATATAGATCTTATAACCAATAGAATGGTTTATATGAGTACTTTAATTGATGAAATATTGGAGTATTCAAAAGTTAATACAGAAAATATAATTTATGAAGATTTTAATTTAGAAATAATTCTAAAAAGTATTTTAAGTAATATCGATTTTGATCATAAAATATCTCTAAATTCTAAAGATTTAAATATTGAAATTAATAGTTCTAAAATAGGATTTGTACAAATTTTTCAGAATTTAATTTCAAATTCTAGAAAGTTTTCTAATAAAGGAAAAGTTTCAATTGAGGTCGATTTTAAAAAAGACAAAGAATTTTATCACTTTATTTATAGAGATAATGGTCCTGGAATTGAGGAAGATTATTGGGATAAAGTTTTTAATATGTTCGAAACTTTACAAAACACAAACAATGAGAATACAGGAATTGGTTTAGCCACTGTAAAATCTATCATTGAAAGATTAGGAGGAAAAATTTCTTTAAACAATAGAGAAGATGGAAAAGAAGGTGTTTGTTTTCATTTTTATATTTCTAAAAAAGAAATCTTAGAAGCATAATTTTACAATGTTTAAATCCATTAGAACTTTTATTGGCGCTAAAAATTTCCAAGAATCTATTAATTTTTATAAAGATTTAGGTTTTTTTGAACTAATTATATCAGAAAACATGTCTTTTTTTAAGGTTGATGAAAATTTGGGTTTTTATCTACAAAGAGCTTTTGTGAAAGATTGGGTTGATAATTCAATGCTTTTTTTAGAAGTAGATGATATTGAAGCTTATTTAAAAGAAATAGAAAGTAAAAATCTTACAGAAAAATATAAAAAAGTAAAGCTGTCTAAAATTGTAGATAATGATTGGGGAAGAGAATTCTTTTTACACGATCCTTCAGGAATACTTTGGCATATTGGTTGTTTTTACTAAAAAAACTTCCTTTTTTTCAATTCGAAATCTTTTCCTAAATACACTTTACGCACCATTTCATCTGCAGCTAATTCCTCTGGAGTTCCTTCTTTTAAAATACTTCCATTGTACATTAAATAGGTTTTATCTGTAATTGCCAAAGTTGCTTGTACATCATGATCTGTAATTAAAATACCAATATTTTTGTTTTTTAATTGTGCAACAATACTTTGTATATCTTCCACAGCAATTGGGTCTACACCAGCAAAAGGCTCATCTAATAAAATAAAATTTGGGTCAGAAGCTAAACAACGTGCAATTTCTGTTCTTCTTCTTTCTCCTCCAGATAATAAATCTCCTCTGTTTTTACGAACATGCCCAATATTAAACTCTTCAATCAAAGATTCTAATTTTATTTTTTGCTCTTTTTTCGATAAACCAGTAAATTGTAAAACAGACATAATATTATCTTCCACAGATAATTTTCTAAAAACAGACGCTTCTTGTGCTAAATAACCAATTCCTTTTTGTGCACGTTTGTACATGGGATCATTGGTAATTTCTGTATCATTTAAAAATATTTTACCTTTATTAGGCTTTACCATTCCAACAATCATGTAAAAGGAAGTTGTTTTTCCAGCACCATTTGGCCCTAAAAGTCCAATAATTTCTCCTTGCTGAACTTCTAAAGAAATACCTTGAACTACTTTTCTTGAACCGTAAATTTTCTCGATATTTTCTGCTCTTAAAATCATGATTTTGTGGATGTGTACTTGTGTAAATGTTGAATTGTGTAAATGTAAAAAGAACTCAACAATTAAATCTTAATAGATTCTTAAACATTAACATTTTTACTGAAAACTGCAACTTAAAATTGATTACTCATTTTCAAGAAGTTCCCAAAATTCTACAGCTCTTCTTAAATGTGGAATTACAATAGTACCACCAACCAAAGTTGCTATAGACATTGTTTCCATCATTTCTTCTTTAGTAACGCCATTTTTAAAGGCTGTTTCTAAATGATACGCAATACAATCATCACATCTTAAAACAGCAGAAGCTACTAAACCTAAAAGCTCTTTTGTTTTTGTTGGAAGATGACCTGCCTGAAATGCATTGGTATCTAAATTATAAATTCTTTTAATAACTTTATTATCCGAAGCTAAAATTTTTTCATTCATTTTAGCACGATACTCATTAAATTCTTTAACGTTTGTTGGCATTCTTTTCTTGATTTTTGATAACTCTTTGAGATACTTTTATGCTTATTTCATATAAAATAAGAATAGGAATTGCTACCACAATTTGACTTGCAACATCTGGAGGCGTAATAATTGCTGCTAAAATTAATACTACAACCAAAGAATGTTTTCTGTACTTTCTTAAAAATTGAGGTGTTATTAAACCTATTTTAGTTAAAAAATAAATTAAAACAGGCAATTCAAATAAAACTGAAACCCCTAATAACATGTTGGTTACAAGGCTTATGTGAGATTCTAGTGTAAAGCTATTTTCAATAGCATCTGTAATTTGGTAATTGTATAAAAAGTTAATAGAAATTGGTGCAATTACATAAAAACTAAATGATACACCAATAAAGAATAATAGTGATGCTATAAAAATAAAACCTCTAGATTTCGAGACTTCTTTATCGGTTAAACCTGGAGAAACAAAACGCCAAAGTTCCCAAAGTAAATAGGGGAAAGCAACCACAATTCCTAAAATAAATGAAGACCAAATAGAATTCATTAATTGTGAGGTAACTTTTATACTTTGTAATTTTTTCTCATTAAAATTAACGACACAAAAATCACTATCCATACCAAATAAGTTGAAAAATTCACAAAATATTTGATACGTAATGAAATCTGGTTTTAAGTGTGCTAATAAAAAATGATTATACACTTCTTCTGCAAAAATAAAAAATACAACAGCAAAAATAAAAACTGCTGATGCACTCCTTACTAAATGCCATCTTAATTCTTCTAAATGTCCTAAAAAAGACATTTCTTTTTGTTGTGTTGCCATTAAAAAATACCTTCTTTTATTAAATCATGTAAATGTACAACTCCTGCATAATTATTGGCATCATCTACAGCTAAAATTTGAGTAATGCTATTATTTTCCATTGTATCTAAGGCTTCAACAGCCATTGCATCTTTATGAATTGTTTTAGGGTTTTTACCCATAATATCTTTAGCTACAAAATCGTCTATTTTTGTAGTTTTACTTAACATTCTTCTAATATCACCATCAGTAATTATACCAATTACTTTTTTGTCTTTTACAACAGCAGTAACTCCTAAACGTTTTTCAGAAATTTCTACAATTACTCTTGCAATTGTGTCATTTTCAAAAACTTGAGGGAGTTCGTTTTTTTCTGTTAAATCAGAAACTCTTAAATATAAACGCTTTCCTAAAGCGCCTCCTGGATGATATTTTGCAAAATCTTTACTTGTAAATCCTTTTAATTCTAATAAACAAACAGCCAAAGCATCTCCCATAACTAATTGGGCAGTTGTACTTGTAGTAGGTGCTAAATTATTAGGGCAAGCTTCTTTTTCAACATAAGTATTTAAGGTGAAATCTGCATTTTTACCTAAAAAAGAATCTACGTTTCCTGTAATTGCAATAATTTTATTTCCGTAGTTTTTTATCAACGGAACTAACACTTTTATTTCTGGAGTATTGCCACTTTTAGAGATACAAATTACAACATCATCTTGTAAAACATTTCCTAAGTCTCCATGAATGGCATCTGCAGCATGCATAAAAACAGCTGGAGTTCCTGTAGAATTAAAAGTTGCCACAATTTTAGTAGCAATATTCGCACTTTTACCAATTCCTGTAACAATAACTCTACCTTTAAAATTATAAATATATTTTACAGCATTTTCAAAATCTATATTAATAAAATTTGCTAAATTAGCAATAGCATTACTTTCTGCTAAAATTGTATTTTTTGCGTTTGTAATAATTGAAGATTGATTTTTCAAGTCTTTAGTATTTTATCAGAATAAAAAAAAGTTATATCTTTAGATATGTTTATAAGACAAATTTACTACAAAAATAAGTTTGCACAAATAATATAATTAAAGGTTATCTTTTAATTTTCAACAAAATTTATATTGAATGGATTTACATAGTCCTCTTAAAAAGTTTTTTGGTTTTAATAAATTCAAAGGACTGCAAGAAGAAGTCATAAAAAGTATTGTTAATAATAACAATACTTTTGTTATAATGCCTACAGGTGGAGGCAAATCTTTATGTTATCAATTACCAGCTTTAATGGCAGAAGGAACAGCAATTGTTGTTTCTCCATTAATTGCTTTGATGAAAAACCAAGTAGATGCCATTAGAGGTATTTCTGAACATCATGGAGTTGCGCATGTTTTAAACTCTTCTTTAAATAAAACAGATGTTGCTCAAGTAAAGGAAGATATTGCAAGTGGCGTAACAAAGTTGTTATATGTTGCTCCAGAATCTTTAATAAAAGAGGAGTATGTTTCTTTTTTAAGAACTCAAAAAATTTCTTTTGTAGCGATTGATGAAGCACACTGTATTTCTGAATGGGGGCATGATTTTAGACCTGAATATAGGAATTTAAAACACATTATTAAAGCTATTGATAATGTACCTATTATATGTTTAACTGCAACAGCAACAGAAAAAGTACAAGAAGATATTCTAAAAACTTTAGGAATTACAGATGCAAATAGGTTTAAAGCTTCTTTTAACAGAGCAAACCTATTTTATGAAATAAGACCAAAAACAGAAGATGTTCAGAAAGATATTATCCGTTTTGTAAAACAAAGAGATGGAAAATCTGGAATTATTTACTGTTTAAGTCGTAAAAAAGTAGAAGAAATTGCCCAAGTTTTACAAGTAAATGGTGTAAAAGCTGTTCCTTATCATGCTGGTTTAGACGCAAAAACGCGTGTAAAACACCAAGATATGTTTTTGATGGAAGATTGTGATGTTGTTGTTGCAACCATTGCTTTTGGTATGGGAATTGACAAACCAGATGTACGTTTTGTAATTCATCATGACATTCCTAAAAGTTTAGAAAGTTATTACCAAGAAACTGGTAGAGCAGGTAGAGATGATGGAGAAGGATATTGTTTAGCTTTTTATGCCTATAAAGACATTGAAAAGTTAGAGAAATTTATGGCAAGCAAACCAATTGCAGAACAAGAAATTGGTCATGCTTTGTTGCAAGAAGTTGTGGGTTATGCAGAAACTTCCATGAACAGACGTAAGTATTTATTACATTATTTTGGAGAAGATTTTGATGCAGTAAATGGACTTGGAGCTGATATGGATGATAATTCTAGAAATCCAAAGAAAAAACACGAAGCGAAAGACAATGTTGTCTTGCTTTTAAAAGTAGTAAGAGATACACTTCAAAAATATAAAGCTAAAGAAGTTGTAAATACACTTATAGGTAAAGAAAACGCATTATTAACATCTCACAAAACACATTTATTGCCTTATTTTGGCATTGGCAAAGACAAAAATGCTGGGTATTGGATGGCGTTAATTCGTCAAGTTTTGGTTGTTAATTTTATTAGAAAAGAAATAGAACAATATGGAGTTATAAAACTTACTGAAGAAGGAGAAAATTATATTGAAAACCCTACTTCTTTTTTAATGACAGAAGATCATATTTATAATGAAGAAAACGACCAGGCAATTGTTACCAATGCAAAATCTTCTGGGGGAGTTGCTGATGAAAAATTAGTTAGTTTATTAAAAAGCTTGCGAAAAAAAGTAGCAACCAAACAAGGAGTGCCTCCATTTGCCGTTTTTCAAGATCCATCTTTAGATGATATGGCTTTAAAATACCCAATTACATTAACAGAATTAGCGACTGTTCATGGAGTAGGAGAAGGGAAAGCAAGAAAATTTGGTAAGGAATTTATAAAACTCATTACAAGTTATGTTGATGAAAATGATGTTTTAAGACCAGACGATTTAATTGTAAAAAGTACAGGTTTAAATTCAGGTTTGAAACTATCTATTATTCAAAATACAGATAAGAAATTACCTTTAGATGATATTGCAAAATCGAAAGGTTTAGAAATGAATGAGTTGATCAAAGAAATGGAAGTGATCATTTTTTCTGGAACCAAACTAAATATCGATTATGCTTTAGATGATTTATTAGATGAAGACCAACAAGAAGAAATTCACGAATATTTTATGGAAGCTGAAACCGATGATATTGAGGAAGCTTTAAGTGAATTTGATGGTGATTATGATGAAGATGAATTGCGTTTAATGCGAATTAAATTCTTTAATGAAGTTGGTAATTAAAACTGATATTTCATATCAATAGCATATTTAATCAATTCATTTCCAGAAGATAAATCTAGTTTACGAATCATGTTTTTACGATGCGTATCTACAGTTGTTTTTGCGATGAATAATGTTTCAGAAATTTCTTTAGATGTTTTTCCGTTTGCAATTAAACTTAAAATTTCTTTTTCTCTGTTTGATAAAATAATCTTATTAGATTTTCCAATAGTTACATTATCATCAATGTAATTATTCATGAAATTGAAAGCCACATTTGGATCAAAAAATGTTTCACCATTTGCAACTGCAACTATGGCTTTTGATAACATTTTTATACCTGAGTTTTTTAAAATATAACCAGTTGCACCAGCATCTAACATTTGCTTTATTGCATCTGGTTGATCAAACATGGTCATTGCTAAAACATGAATGTGAGGTAGTTTTTTTTTGATGATTTTTGTAGCTTGAATACCATCCATAATTGGCATTCTAATATCTGTAATAACTAATTTAGGCTGTTTTAAACTCACTAATTTTACTAGCTCATCACCATTATTAACACTTCCAATAATGTTGATTTCATCATTATATTCAAAAAAAGATTTTACACCATCAATTAACATTTGATGATCTTCTGCCATTATTACTGTGATCATAGTTTCATTTTCTATAAAAATAAGGTTTTTTTAGGGTTTTAAAATCCCTATGAGTAAGTAATTATAAAATAGGAATATCTAATATTATGGAACTTCCTTTACCAATTGTTGCATCAATTTTAAAAGTGCCTTTTAGGTGTTTAACTCTTGTTTTTATAGAGCTAATTCCCATTCCGTCTTTTAAATTTACTTTATTAATATCAAAACCTTTTCCATCATCTTCAATAATAATGTTTAGATTTTTATCATATAAAGAAATATTAATTGTCGCATTTTTGGCATCAGCATGTTTAATAATATTTGTTATTAACTCTTGAATAATCCTAAAAACGGTGATTTCTAAACTATTTTCTAATCGCTCATTTAGTCCAAAATGAACTACTTCAATTTTAATTTTATCTGCTAAAGATATTTTTTCAGCCATTATTTGTAAAGCCATCAATAAAGCTTGATTCGCAATAACTCCAGCATTTTTAGCATGTGCAATACTTCTTACTTTTAAATAAGCTTGATCTATTAAACTTTCAGTTTTATCAAATAATTCTTCTTGATTAATTTTCTTTTTTTCTCTGTTAATTTTTAAGTTTTCGAAATGTAATTTTAAAGTAGCTAAAACAGATCCTAAATTGTCGTGTAAATCTTCAGCAATTCTTTGGCGCTCTTTTTCTTGACCACCTACCATTGCATTTATAATACTTAATTCCTGCTCTTTAAGAAAAGTAATATTTTTTTGGGTTGCGATTTCTTTGTCTTTTTCTGCAAGTTTTATTTTCTTTTTAGAGTTTTTGAGTGTTAGTGTTGCAATAATTCCACCTAATAAAATAAATAGGAGAGAACCTATTAGTAAATTTTCTTTTTGTTTGTTTTTTTGTTGTTCAATTAAGATTTGTTTTTCTTTTTTTTCATTTTTTGTTTTAAGTTCTTGTTTTTCAATATCGTTTTTATATTTTTTATCTAAATTAGAAATTGCAATATTTTGTGCTGTATTGTTTAAACTATCTTTTGTTGCATTAAATTTTTTGTAATATTCAAAGGCTTTTTTATAATTTCCAGATTCTTGATAAATATGAGCAAAATTTTCGTAAATAATTTTGTTATATTTTAATTGATGAGCATTTAATTGTATTGCTTCTGCTTTTTTTAACTGAATAAGTGCTCCTTTATAATTATGCTGTTTTTGAAAAAATAAGGCATAATTAATGTAAAAACCAACCATAACTATTTTATCTGATGTGTCTAAAATATGTATTGTTTTTTTGAAAAAGTAATTGGCAGAATCGGGTTTTTTTAAAGTATATAATGCAGCTAAATTTAAATAAATTGAAGCTTTATATTTTTTTAATTCTTCTTTGTTTGTTAATATTAAAGATTTCTTATAAAATTTGCTCGATTTACCTATCGAGTCCTGATCCCAAAAATAAG
>CAXBPL010000074.1:0-11347 GCA_963977615.1 uncultured Polaribacter sp.
GCTGCTGAGTTATATCCTGTACCTGCAAAACCAGAAACTTATGGAGGAACAGAAAGAATTATTGGAACTTGGTTTAAAAAAAGTGGGAATAGAGAAAAGGTAGTTTTAGCAAGTAAAATTGCTGGTGGTGGAGATTATACTGCTCATATTAGAAATGGTGGTTTAAGTAAAGCTAATATTTTTGATGCGATAGATAAAAGCTTGCAACGTTTGCAAACAGATTATATCGATTTATATCAATTGCATTGGCCAAATAGAGGTGTTAACTGTTTTGGTGTTCGAGATTTCCCTTTAAAAGCTGCCAATGATGAAGTTGAAAATTATTTAGAGATTTTAGAAGGTTTGCAAGAATTAATTAAACAAGGAAAAATAAATCATGTTGGTTTATCGAACGAAAGTCCTTGGGGAACTATGAAATATTTGCAAGCTTCAGAGCAATACAATTTACCAAGACCTGTAACTATTCAGAATTCGTATTCTATGATTCACAGAGGTTTTGAAGTAGGAATGAGTGAAGTTTCTATGAGAGAAAACGTTGGTTTATTAGCATATTCTCCATTAGCTCAAGGTGTTTTGTCTGGAAAATATTTAAATGGAAATTTACCTGAAGGAGCTAGAGGAACGTTATATCCAAGATTTATTGCTCGTTATAAAAACGAAGGTTCAGAAAGAGCCGTAATTAGATACCAACAAATTGCTGAAAAGCATAACTTAACAATATCTGAATTGTCACTAGCGTTTATTAATCAGTTACCATTTGTAACTGCAAATATTATTGGTGCCACTAAAATGAGTCAATTAAAAGAAAATATCAACTCTATTCATATTGATTTATCAGAAGAAATTTTAAAAGAAATTGAGGAAGTACATAAGGAAATTCCAAATCCAGCACCTTAATTAGTTGGTAGTATCTTTAATATTTAGCATAAAAAAAGCCCAAAGTAATTCGTTTACCTTGGGCTTTTTTATGGAAATATTTTAAGTAAAATATCTAAATCAAAACAGAAAACTTTATATTTCAGTTTATTTACCTTATAAAATATCACTATGAGATTTTTGAAAAATTTATTTAAGAAAGAAGAAGAGAAACCTATTAAATCTTATCAAGATTTTTGGGATTGGTTTTTGTTACATGAAAATGAGTTTTATAAAATTGTAAAAAAAGGAAATGGAGATAAAATTAGCACTCAATTCTTTGATAAAATTGCACCAAAATTAAACGAATTAAAAGAAGGAATTTGGTATTTAACTGGAATGTTAAATGATAATACAGTAGATTTAATTTTAACTGCTGATGGTGAAGTTCAGAATTTTTATGTAATTCAAGAACTAATTTCTACAGCCCCAAAATTAAATAACTGGAAATTTAGAGCACTAAAACCAGAACACGATATAGAAAATGTTGGTATTAATATGGCTGGATTTTCTTTCACAGGTGCAAACATCTCCTTTTATTCAAATGAATTAAAAGATTATCCTGATGAAATCAATATAACTTTAATTCACGATGATTATAATGAAAAAAATAAAGCTGATATAATTAATGGATGTTATCTATTTTTAGATAATTATTTGGGTGAACTAAACTCTTTATCCATTATTGATAGCATCAATTTTGAACAAAAAAGCGAAGCAGAGAAAGAATTAATACCTATAGAAAAATTAAAAAGTTTTATTATTTGGAGAGAAAAAGAATTTGTTGAAAAATACGAAGGAATCAGAAAAAATACTGAAAATGATAACTATGCAAGCATGGAAGCAACTTTAAAAAGTGGCAACAAAATGATTGCAGTTTTAAATACAGATCTTTTAAATTGGGATGCAAAGGCTTCTCATCCTTGGATTTTAATTTTTGACATAAAATATAATGGGAAAGATAATAACGGATTTCCAGACGATGAAACCTACAATTTTTTAGATATAATTGAGGAGGAAATCAATTCACAATTAAAAGATTTTGAAGGTTATTTAAACATTGGAAGAGAAACATCAGAAAATGTGAGGGAGATTTATTTTGCTTGCAGAGATTTTAGAAAACCATGTAAAGTTGCAGATAAAATTTTATCAAAACATTCTGAAAAAATAGAAATTAACTACAACATTTACAAAGATAAATACTGGAGCTCTTTTGAAAGATTTATGCATTAAGGTTTAGCATTATCTCTAATCAAAAAACCACCACTAAATCATTTTTTTTTTAAAAATTACTGACTCTTAAACTTAAAAACAGCTCCGTCTTTAAAACCATAAACCTCTTTACTTTCTTTGCAAGTACCAAAACCATCTTCGTCGAAATTTAAGGTATGTCCATATTCGCTAACCCAACCAATTTGTTGTGCAGGATTCCCAACTATTAAAGCATAAGGTAAAACTGGTTTTGTAACTACTGAACCAGCACCAATAAAAGCAAATTCGCCAATATTATTACCACAAATAATGGTTGCATTCGCACCAATTGAAGCGCCTTTTTTTACAATCGTTTTAAGATATTTATTTTTTCTTACAATGGCACTTCTTGGATTTCTAACATTGGTAAAAACCATAGAAGGTCCTAAAAACACATCATCTTCGCAAGTAACACCTGCATAAATAGAAACGTTGTTTTGCACTTTTACGTTATTGCCTAAAACTACACTTGGAGAAACTACTACATTTTGCCCCAAATTGCAATTTTCGCCAATTTTACATTTTGGCATGATATGGCTAAAATGCCAAATTTTTGTTCCTTTTCCTATTTGGCAGTTATCATCTATAACTGCTGTTTCGTGTGCAAAATAATCCATAAAATTTTTAATAATCGTTATTGTTCTTTTCCTTTTTTAAGCAAATTTCTTTAGCTGATGAGGTTCCAATTCTATCAACTCCTAAAGAAATCATTTTTAAAGCTGTTCCATAATCTCTAACACCACCTGCAGCTTTTATTTGAAGTGGTTTCGCATTTTCTGAAATTAGCTTTATCGTTTCAAAAGTTGCTCCATTTGGTTTATTATCATCAGTTTTAAAAAATCCTGTAGACGATTTTACAAATACTTTTTGAGTAACTTGTTCATCAAAATTATTTAAAATGACCTCTTTTATCAATTGTGAAATTACAATAATTTCTTTAGTTGATAACGCAGCAACTTCTATTATAAATTTTACAACTTTATTATTTTTTAAACAAAGCCTTGTACATTCTAATATTTCCTCTTTTACCAGACTTATATTACCAGCTTTAAATGCAGAATAATTAATTACAAAATCGAGTTCGTCTGCATTTAAATCAATTGCTTTTTTGGCTTCTTTTAATTTGTTTTTAATTGATGAAAGTCCTTCAGGAAAATCGATTACAGTGCCTATTAAAACTGGTGAATTAACTTTAGAAAGCATTTCTTTTGCGAGTGAAATATGGTTTGCACGAATCATAATTAATTTATAATTATATACAATCGATTCTTTTACTAAATCAATTATTTTCTGCTCATTTTCTGCTTCAGAAATATTAGCTTGAGTTGCTGTTTTTAAATAGGTTGCGTCTAAAAATTGATTCATTTTCATAAGATCAAAAATACAAAATAAATAAAAAACCCAACTTTTTATGTTGGGTTTCTCTTTAAATTTGAGGGAAAATTTATATTTTTTGAAAAAAATTAATCTACTCTAAACGTAATTGGCAAACTATATCTAACTTTTACTGATCTATTACGTTGTTTTCCTGGCGTAAATTTTGGTAATTTTTCTATTAATTCTTGCGTTTCTTTTTCAAGTTTAGAATGTGGTGCTCTAATTTTAATATCTACAACATTTCCTTGATCATCAATAATAAATTGTGTGCTAATTCTATATTTTCCTGCTCTTAAACCCACTTCATTTGCAATGCCAACATCAAAATTATGTTGTACAAACTTTAGCATTTTTTCATCAAAACACTTTTTATTTTCTGCTTTCGATAAACCTTCACAGCCTTTAAAAACGGGTGCATTTTCAATCATTAGAAAAGGTACTGTATCTGGAATTGGTTCGTCATCTGGTTCATCAGCAGTTATAATCGTTGTTAAATCTAAATCTACTTCTACAGTTTTTTCTTCAGGAGTTAAAAGTATGGTTTCTTCTAAGTTTTTTTCATCAACTTTAATTTCTTCATCTAAAAGTAAAACTGTTTTTGGTGGTGTTTCAACTTTTGGTTGAGTAATAACTTCTTTTACAAAAACAACTTCTGTAGTTGGATCTACATAAATATTTGATGTGAACACTTCAGATTCTCTTGCTAAAGATTTTTCTTCAGTTTCATGTTCTAAAGTTACATAAACGATAAAAAGAACTAGCACAAGTCCTAATTGTGTAAAAATGTTTGAGAATTTCTCTAACTGCTTTTTAGGATTTTTTTTGATGTTTTTCATGGTGACTAAGTTTTAACTGTTAAGATTATGTTAAAACAAAGAACGTGCCAAAAAATAATTAAGGTATTGAATTTTAAATAATTGCTTATTTGCATTATTTTTACAGCATGAAAAAGTTTAAGAGAATCCTTTTTTGCTTCCTATTAATTTGTTTCTTTTTTTTGGGGATTTATATTTTATTAGAGGAGTTTTCTAAACATAATCTTACAAATAGAATAAAAGAAGATCCCACCCTTTTAATTCCTGTTTTTTTAACCTTATTTTCTATAGTTAGTTTACTTTATAACATAAATAAGCTTCAAAAAAGTTTGATTTTACAATCATCTATTTATAAAATTTCAAGAATTGGAGATGTCGTTTTTTCAATATCTATGTTTCTATTTTCTATTCTTTCTATTTATTTTTTTGCAGAAAGTTTAGATAAAACAACTTTAGAATTTAACCATCAATTACTTTTATGGAGTGTACTACTCGTTTTTTTGCTTTTTAGTATTTTCCTTTTTCTTGATAATTTATTGTTCCATAAAGAACAGGAACACATTTTTAAAAAAGATTCTATAGATGAAATTGGACAGTGATATTTTTACTAAAAACACTAAATAATTATTGACTATACTTGTGTTATGAAAGTAGTTAAGAGAGTTTTTTTCTGTATCATCTTATTTTTCCTTTTACTAATTACCATTCAAATATTACACAGGGAATATTATAATTATGGTTTAAATATACCTACTTATAATTCAGAATTATTCTTAATATTTAATGCAATTATTTGCTTTTTCTCGGTTTTTAGCCTGCTTTTTAATGTCCAGAAATTTGGAGTGTATCTAAAAATAAACTCACTTTTTTACAAGATTCTAAGAGTTGGAGATTTCTTTCTGGCTATATCAATTGCAATTTTTATGCTTGCTATGATTAACATAGATGTAAGTTTAAGTAAAATTTTAAGCGAGGTTATACTTACAGGAATAACACTTTCTTTGTGTTATTTACTTTTTTCTGATAATTTAAAATATCATAAAGAGCAACTAGAAAAAGAAGCTCTTGTTAAAGAACAGTTTATTAATGAAATAGGAGTTTAGGTTTTGCTGATAAAAAAATAATCTAAAGAGTTTTTAAATGCTTTTCTGCAACTTTCTCTAATTCATCATACCAATTTTGCCCAAATTTACGCACCAAAGCTTGTTTTACAAACTTATAAACAGGCACTTGTAGTTCTTTTCCTAAAGTACAAGCATCATCACAAATTTCCCATTTATGATAATTTACCGCAGAAAATTCGCTGTAATCTTTTACTCTAATTGGGTATAAATGGCAAGAAACTGGTTTTTTCCAATCTATTGCTCCAGAATTATAAGCTTCTTCAATACCACAAAGTGCTGTTTTTTTCTCATCGAAAATTACATAAGCACAATCTTTTCCATGAAGCAAAGGTGTTTCTAATTCTCCCCATTCACTAGTAACCCAAGTTCCTTCTTTTTCGATGACAGCAATCCCTTCTTTTCTTAAAAAAGGTTTTACTTTCGGGTAAATTTCTTCTAAAATTCTGGCTTCTTCTTTATCTAGTGGAGCACCTGCTTCACCATCTACACAACAAGCACCTTTGCAAGCAGATAAATTGCAAACAAAATCTTTTTCTATAATGTCTTCAGAGACTATTGTTTTTCCTAATTGAAACATTCCGCAAAAATAACATTATTTTTTCCTGTTTTTTCCGATTTCATTAAATTAGTTGCCTAATTTTGTACAAAAATTAAAAACAAAATGGAATTCAACTTTAAGGAAATAATTACGGCTTTTATGGTTTTATTTGCAGTAATCGATATTATAGGAAATATACCAATTATAATAGATTTACGTAAAAAAGTTGGCCATATTCAATCTGAAAAAGCTTCTTTAATTGCAGGTTTTATTATGATTCTTTTCTTATTTGTTGGGCAAAGTTTACTTAGTTTAATAGGGATAGATGTAAATTCTTTTGCGGTTGCAGGTGCATTTGTACTGTTTTTTATTGCGTTAGAAATGGTTTTAGGTATTACCTTATACAAAGATGATCATAACAATGCACCAATGACAGCTGCTGTTTTTCCTTTGGCCTTTCCTTTAATTGCTGGTCCAGGAAGTTTAACAACTTTATTATCTTTAAGAGCTGAATTTGATTTACAAAACATTATTGTTGCTGTAGTTTTAAACGTTATATTTTTATATATTGTTTTAAAAACTTCTTCTAAAATAGAACGTTTATTAGGTGCTGGAGGAATTCAAATAATTCGTAAAGTTTTTGGTGTAATTCTTTTAGCAATTTCTGTTAAGTTATTTGCTCAAAATATAAAAATGTTATTTGTTTAAAATGATTTTTGATTGTTTAATTATTGGTGGTGGTGTTTCTGGAATGCAATGTGCGCTTGTTTTAGGTTCTGCAATGAAGAAATCTTTTATGATTGATAAAAACATTGGAATTATCATTCATCAGAATGCATCTCACTTAGAAAATGCGCTGTTTAATAACGTTTTAGGATTATCACCAAACACATTAGGCAAAAACATTTTACAGCAAGGAAAAGAGCAATTATCAACATTATATGCTGAAATTCATCAAATAGAAAAAGAAAAAGTAATTTCTGTTGATGAAATTGATGGTGTTTTTAAAGTGATAACAAATAAGAATGTTTATCAAGCTAAAACAGTAATTCTTGCTTTAAATTATTCAAAACCATTTACGATAGAAGGTTTAGACAATTTTATAATTCCTCATAAAAAATCAAATCCTGAAAAAGATAGAATTCAGCTTAAAAATGATGATCACTTAATTAAAAAAGGATTGTATTGTTGTGGCACTATTGCTGGTCATAGAAGTCAGTTTGCAATTGCTGCTGGTAGTGGAGCTTCTGTAGCAACAGATATTTTAACACTTTGGAATCATGGAAACCACACAAAGGTTCATGATAAGATCTAAATAAATTGCATTTAAACTTTTTATAAGTACCATTCTAATTTTATAAAAATAATTGAGCTTCATTGCTAAGTTTCTTAATTTAAGAAAATTACCTATTGGGAGAACTTCTCTACTTATATATCTTTGTATAAAGATATATAGTTTTCCCCCATTCTAATATATTTTTAAATCTAAGCGATTCCCCCGAAGTTTAGATTTTTTTTTGGATGTATTTTTTCTAGAAAAAAGCTTTTTAGTTTTATTTTAGTAAAAATATCTTTCAAGAGTACTTATTGATTTTACCACAAAACTTAAAGGTAATTAAATCAACCATTTAGAATAACTACTTTAGCTAATCTCCTTAAATATATGAACCTATAATTTAGGATTAATTTTAAATTTATCTCGCAATAAAAGCTAAAATGAAAATTTGAAAGGTTAGGAGACTATCAAAATACAAAAATTGAATATAATACTACTTCATTCAATTTGATAATTATCACGAAAAATTTGATTTTTTTTGTAAAATGATTTTGTAATAACTTAAAATATCTTGAAAATAAAAATCACCAAATATTGGATGTTTATATAAGTAGAGCGCTTATTAAAAGACCATAAATTCTTAAATATTTTTTATATAAAATATAATTTATCTACACTTATAAAGTTTAAAGGCTAAAAAATCTATGCAAAATTTAAGTTCTTTAGGAACATGTTTTTTAAGAATAAAAAAAACAGGAATGTAATTTTTAAAAAATATTTTTATCTTTAATAGTTGCAATTAATTTATCAAAATCATTGGCTTTGTCAAAAAAGGCATAAGCACCATATCTTAAGCATACATTTTTTAAATCTGTATTTGTAGAAAAGACTAAAACTTTCTTTTTATCATTCCTATCTTTAAGTAATTTCAACAATTCTAAGCCATTACCATCTGGTAAACTTAAATCTAATATTATTAGATTAAAATCGTTAACATCTATTAAAGAAATAGCTTCATGTAAAGAAGTTGTTAATTGAAGACTTTTAACACTATTAATAGTATGTATTGCATCAACAATACTTTTTCCAATTAATGGATGGTCTTCTACTACTAATACGTTGTTTCCAGATTTTTCCAATATAAGTTTTTAATTGTTTTGTGATGTTAAAGATAGTAAATTAATATATCTATATCTATAGGTAAGATCCTTACTTTACTAAAAATCTAATGTTGTTAGTCCTTTTTGGATAGCGTATTTTGTGAGTTCAGGAATGGTATGTAAATCTATTTTTTTCATTATATTATTTCTATGAACATCGATAGTTTTAGGACTTAAAAACAAAAGTACTCCTATTTCTTTAGACGATTTTCCTTCAGTAACTAATTGTAATACTTCTTTTTCTCTTGAACTTAACTCAACATCTTCTATAGTTTCTCCTTTTTTCAAAGCACTAAGATATTCTTGATCAATGTCTTTAGATAGGTATTTCTTATTTTCCATTACTGTAGTAATTGCTGTTATCAATTCATCTGAATCTCCATCTTTAAGCAAATAACCATATGCACCTGCTTTAAACATTCCTTGAATAAACTGTTTACTAGAATGCATAGAAAGACCAATTATTTTTGTTTTTGGGCATTCTTTAATAATTTGTCTTGTAGCTTCTACACCATTTAAACCTGGCATAGCTACATCAATAACTACAACATTTGGTAATATTTTTGAACATATTTTTATAGCTTCTCTCCCATCTGAAGCTTCTCCAACAACATGCATATTCGATTTTTGCTCAATAATATTTCTTAAACCATCTCTTAATAATTTATGATCGTCTACTAATATTATTTTAATTCCGTTTAAATTATTCATTCATTTATGGGTATAAAAATAGTAACTGTTGTTCCTTTATTTATTTTGGATGTTATTTTAAATTCTCCCTGTATATTTCTAATACGTTCTTTAACAGTAAACAAACCAAAACCTGATCCTTTTTCATTATGATGATACAAATTATTTAATTTTTCGGTATCAAATCCAACTCCATTATCTCTTATAAAAATATCGACTCCAAGTTCGTTTTTGTTAATATCTATAGTTATAAGGGTTGCCTCAGCGTATTTTATAATGTTGTTAAAGAGTTCTTGTATACTTCTATATACTAAAATAGATTTCACCTCACTAAGTTCAATTCCATTTGTATTATCGTTAATTTGATGTTTAATTTTATGTTTCTTCTCAATATTTTCCAACAAATCAAAAAGTGCTTCAATAATACCAAGTTGATATAATATTGGTGGTGAAAGTTCTGAAGTAATTTTACGGCTATTTGCCAAAGCTTCAGAGATGTGATCATAAATAAAATTCAAATCTTCATCGATTGCTTTTAGCCCCTTATTTTTTTTCAACACTTTAATTCTCATATTAGAAATAACTAAAGATTGACTCAGGTGATCATGAATGTTTGAAGCAATATCCTTTTTTTGTCTTTCCTCAATCAAAGTAATTTCTGTAGTTAACTTTTGAAGAGATGTTTGGTATTCTTGTATTTCTTTCTGCGCTAATACCCATTGTGTAATATCTCTAGAAGAAGTAACAAAATAACTAATTTCATTGTCTTTATAAACAGGAGATGACAAAAACTCTAACCAAACATAATGTCCGTTTTTATGGACAACTCTAAAAGAAACTGGTTCATTAAAAACACCTTTTAACATCCTATTTTCTATGGTTTTTCTTATGCGTTTAATATCATCTTTATGCACTAAACCAAAAACTTTTTCGCCCAAAAACTCTGAGGGTTCATAACCTAATAAGTTCTTTACAGCTGGACTAACATATTCAAAAGTGCCATCTGGTTTTTGTAAGCTGATTAAGTCATGCGAATAATCAGTAAGTATACGATACATCTTTTCTGTTTCTTCTACTTTAAGTCTTATTTGTTTTTGTTCTGTAATATCTTGAACTGTACCATAACAACCTATTACTTTGTTGTTTTTATCTTTAATAGCTTTACCTCTAGATACTATATGTTTTAATGAACCTTTTGAGGTATAAATCTCTAATTCTAAGTTATAAGGTATTTCATTTTCAATACAATTTGCAACTGCATTATTCATTTTAGTGAAACTTTCTTCTGGATAAAGTACTTTATGCTCAGCGTAATTTGGTGCCCCTAACTCAGGTGAACGTTCAAATATGTTTAACAATTCTTTAGACCAAGTTACTTTGTCTGTTGCAACAATATATTCCCAACTTCCTAAATGAGATATTTCTTGTGCTTCATTTAAAGCATTGTTTAAATAACTTAATTTTTCATTTTGTTCATCTAACTTAATTCGCCTGTTTTTTTGTTCTGTAATGTCCTGAAAAACCCCAATTAAACTAGTTATTTCTCCTTCCTCATTTGTTATTGGATATCCAATAGTATGTACCCATAATTTTTGTTTTTTTTCATTATTAAATTTTAATACAAGGTCAAATTTTTTCTTTTCTGCAATACTTTTTTCTACTGCCTTTGCTAAAATTTCTGCAGAACCATCAACATAATAACCTACACAATCTTCAAAAGGTGGCACTTTACCAACAGGAAGTCCATGAATTGCAAATACCTCTTTAGACCAGAGTATTTCTTGTGATGGAAGTTTCATTTCCCAACCACCAACTTTAGCTAATCTTCCAGATTCATTTAAAAGAAACTCGCTTCTTTCAATTTCTTTAAGTGCTTTTTTGGTTTCAGACTCGCTTCTTTTTAAATTATTTTCTGTTAATTTTTGTTCTGTAACATCAGTCATAACAACTACAGCACCTAATTTATCACCATTTGAGTCAAAAAATGAAGATCCATTACAAATAACTGTTCTAGGTTTTTTGTTTTTTGTTTTAATTACAATTTCTTGGTTATTAATTTTTTGCCCATTAAAAACTTGTATTAATGGTATTTCTTCTGTTTTTAGTACGCTCACTCCATTTTCTTTGTACAAACCATAATTTTCTGCCCACTTATCACTAGGAATTTTCAATACATCAACTCCATGCCATTCTATAGCTTT
>CAXBPL010000075.1:0-11320 GCA_963977615.1 uncultured Polaribacter sp.
TGTCAAGATCTGCAAATTCGCCACCAAACTTATCTAATAAGTTAATTTCAAAACCAGCTGAGTTACCAAAACCACGAATACTTGGTGGTGAAAAGAAAATGATATTTGCTTCTGGAATACCTGCTGCTACACCAAATAATTTTCCAGTAATAGCTTGTGCTGAAAGTGCTGGATCTGTTCTATCTGCCCAATCTTCAAGTTTTATAATACCAAAACCAAAATTACTACCTGCTCCACTAATTAAACTTCTACCTTTAATAAAGTTAGCAGCTGCAACACCTTCAATACCTTCTATTTTATCGTATAGATTTCTAGATACAGCATCTGTTCTATCTAAAGATGCTCCTGGAGGTAATTCAATATTTGCAAAAATAATTCCTCTATCTTCATTAGGTACAAACCCTGTAGGTGTAGTTGTTGATGCCCAATAAATACCAAAAACAGCAATGACTAATAATAAAACAGAAACAAATTTTCTTCTATATAAAAACTGCAATGATTTACCATATCTTTCTATAGTTGCATTAAATCCTCTATTAAAAAGAGTGTAAAAACGTTTTAACGGACTTTTTCCTTTTATTTCTTCATCTTCTTTATGTGGTTTTAATAACAAAGCACATAATGCAGGACTTAATGTTAAGGCATTTACAGCCGAAATTAAAATTGCAATAATTAAGGTTACACCAAACTGCTCGTAAAACACACCTGTGGGTCCTGTTACAAATGTTACTGGAATAAATACTGCTGCCATTACCAATGTAATTGAAATAATAGCTCCAGAAATTTCATTCATTGCATTTAGCGTAGCTTTTTTCGGGTTTTTTTCACCTTCATCTAATTTTGCGTGAACTGCTTCTACAACAACAATTGCATCATCAACCACAATACCAATTGCGAGGACTAAGGCAAATAGCGTTAATAAGTTTATTGAGTATCCAAAAACATTCAAGAAAAAGAAGGTACCAATAATTGAAACTGGTACTGCAATTGCAGGAATTAAAGTAGATCTAAAATCTTGTAAGAAAATAAATACAACTAAGAATACTAGTAAAAAGGCTTCTAACAAAGTTGTAATTACTTTTTCAATAGATGCGTTTAAGAATAAACTTGTATCATAAGGAACAAAAATGTCTAAACCTTCTGGAAGATCTGCTTTTATTTGCTCTAAAGTAATTTTTATATTTTCAATAATTTCTTGTGCATTAGACCCTTTTGTTTGGAAAATCCCCATGAATACTGCTGGATTTCCGAAACTCATCGCATTTGAAGCGTAAGACTGAGCATCTAACTCAATAGTTGCCACATCTTTTAAACGCAAAAACTGTCCATTTCCTAAAGCTTTAATTACAATATCACTGTATTGTGCTTCATTTTTAAAACGACCACTATATGTTAAAGTATAAGAAAATGATTCACCATTATTCTGACCTAAAGATCCTGCTGCTGCTTCTAAATTTTGTTCGGCTAAAGCTGCAGAAATATCAGAAGGAATTAAATTATAAGATGCCAACTTCTCTGGATTTAACCAAATACGCATTGCATAATCTTGTTGCGAGAATACACTAACATCACCAACACCACTTATACGTTGCATTGCTGGAATTACGTTAATTTTTAAGTAATTCTGAATAAAAGTAGCATCATAATCATCGCTTTCAGAATACATAGAAATAAACATTAACGCACTAGTTTCTTGCTTTTGCGTTATAATACCTGTTTGAGTAACCTCAGAAGGTAATAAAGGAGTTGCTCTTGCAACACGATTTTGTACGTTTACAGCTGCAATATCTGCATCAATTTTCTGATCAAAATAAACTGTAATTTCTGCAGATCCTGTATTAGATGCTGTAGAGGTAATGTACGTCATCCCTTCTACACCATTAATTTGTTCTTCTATAGGTATAATTACACTCTCTAAAACTGTTTCTGCGTTTGCTCCTGTATAATTTGCTGTTACCTTAATTGTTGGAGGGGCAATATCTGGATATTCCTCTATAGGTAAACTAGTGATACTAATAACTCCTAGTAAAACTATGATAATAGAGATTACTGTAGAAAGAACTGGTCTTTCAATAAATGTTTTTAACATGACTAATAGGTGTTTTGTTTATCTAATTTCTAAATAAAGTTGGAACTGGTTTAATTGCCTCTTCAAAAGTTGTTTCCTGAGGTGCTATTTCCATACCGTTTCTTAATTTTCCAACTCCTGAGACAATAATCTTGTCATTAATCTTTAATCCAGATTCTACAACATATAAATTATCTACTGTTCCTTGTACTTTTAAAATTGCAGTTTCAACTTTGTTGTCTTTACCTAATTTAAAAATCATAATATTTCCTTGTTGTTCATACGTTGCAGTTTGAGGTACAACTATAGCATCTTTATATTCTATAGGAAATCTGATTTTACCACTGTTTCCATTGGTTAAAATTTCTTTTGGATTGTCAAAAGCAGCTCTAATTTGAATGGTTCCTGTACTTTGGTTCACTTGTCCTGTACTCGTTTGGATACGTCCTTTTTCAGAGTATTCTTTACCATTTGCTAAAATCAAAGTTAAATCTGGCGAATTTTTAATACGTTCTGCTTTATTTTGACCTTCAGATCTTTGTAAGTGATCTATATATTGTGCTTCATTAAAACTAAAAAAAGCATAAACTTGACTTATTTCGCTAACTGTTGTTAACGCTCTTGCATCATTTGGACTAATTAAAGCTCCTTCTCTAAAGTTAATAGCACCTACATAACCATCTATTGGGCTTTTAATAGTTGCATAACCAATATTTGCAGAAACACCACTTAAGTTTGCTTTTGCTTGCGCTAAATTTGCTTTTGCAGTTTCTAATTGTACAGCACTAATAATGTTCTTTTCTACTAGTGGAACTAATTTATCAACCTCAACTTGTGCAACATTAACACGTGCTTTTGCTGCACCTGCATCTTGACTTAAAGATTGCGTTTCTAGTTTAAATAACATTTGTCCTTTACGTACTTTTTGACCTTCGTCTACGTAAACCTTTTCTACATAACCAGATGTTTTTGCTCTAACATCACTATTTACGATACCTTCTATAGTTGCAGGATAATCTGTGTAACCTGATACTGTTTTTGTTTGTATTTGTGTTACAGGAAATGCTGCTGGTGGAGCTGGTTTTGCTGCTGCAGAAGCCTCTTGTTTATTGTTACAACTTACAAAGACTAAAAATGCACTTAGTGCTAGTAAGGTTTTTATTGTAGTATGTTTCATTTTAATCTTGATTTAAAAATCTAATTTATTATTGGTTAATTTATTTCTTAATTCTTCTACAGAGCTGGTGGCTCCATCTATAAATTTTATATAGTCATCATGAAAAGTTAAATCGAACTTTTCGTTTTCACTTTCAATACTATTTATCTTTTCTTTATATTCTTTTAATTCTAAATGTATATCACGTTCTTCTTTCCATTTTTGCATCATATCATCTATATGATGAAAAACCATATCTCTATTTATGATAAAGTATTTTTTTCGATCACCAGTTTTGGTGAAATACACAATTTTATGTAAATCTTTTAAATGGTTAAGGTGTGTAGAAATGGTACTTTTACTTGCACAAAGTATGGTTACCATATCATCAAAAGTGCTTCCTTTTTTACCAGTAAGAATGATGTAAGCTAAAATACGTGCAGCAACAGGAGCTAATTGCTCTCTATCTTCTAAATGAACGCCTAGCTTTTCTACTAGTCCCATTTTTATTTTACAGATTTCTTGTTTCATTTTATCTTCTTTAATACTATTTTTAAAAACCGATATTTTAAGAATAGTAAAATTCTGGTGCAAAGATAAATTATTAGTTCGGAACAAACCGAACAAAAAGAAGTTAATTTGATGTTAAATGAAAAAAGCCGATAAATTTATCGGCTTTAGTTATTTTTAAAATGAGTTAAAACTCTTTTAATTAGTTTGTTAAAATATTTTTTATGGCTATTTTTTTACCAAATTTTATAAAAATCTTCTTTAGTAATTAAGTCTCCATCACAATCATCCATAGTTAAAGTGCCTTCACATAAGCCACCAAACTCATCTTCTTGATTGTTTTCATCGTATTTAGTAACTTTTCCGTTTTTATAAACTGTAATTTGTTTTAAAACTTCATCAGCCTCATTTGTTTCAAAATACCAAGTTGAGAACCCCCAATCTGCATATTCATCATCTCTGTTTTCGTCCCAATATTGTGAAAAATAATTCATTATATAACTGATTTAAATTGTTCTAAAAAGCGTTTATCATTTTCGTAAAACATTCTTATATCAGGAATCTGATATAACAACATTGCAATACGTTCTATACCCATTCCAAAAGCATAGCCTGAGTATTTTGTTGGATCTATATTTGCGTTTTTCAACACATTTGGGTCCACCATTCCACAGCCCATAATCTCTAACCAACCAGTACCTTTTGTAATTCTGTAATCGGTTTCAGTTTCTAATCCCCAATAAATATCTACTTCTGCACTTGGCTCTGTAAAAGGGAAATAAGAAGGACGTAAACGTATTTTAGATTTCCCAAACATCTCTTTTGTAAAGTATAAAAGTGTTTGTTTTAAATCAGCAAAAGAAACATCAGTATCTATATATAAACCTTCTACTTGATGAAAAATACAATGTGCTCTTGCAGAAATATCTTCGTTTCTAAAAACGCGTCCAGGAGAAATAGTTCTTATAGGTGGTTTGTTATTTTCCATATAACGTACTTGCACAGAAGAGGTGTGTGTACGCAACAAAATATCAGGATTTTGTTCAATGAAAAACGTGTCTTGCATATCTCTTGCTGGGTGATATTCAGGCAAGTTCAATGCAGTAAAATTGTGCCAGTCATCTTCAATTTCTGGACCTTCAGAAACTGTAAAACCAATTCTATTAAAAACTTCAATAATTTGGTTTCTTACTAAAGATATTGGGTGTCTAGAACCTAATTCTATTGGTTCTTGAGGGCGTGTTAAATCTCCATAAATACCTTTTTCTTCTACAGCATTTTCTAAAGATTCGTTTAATTCTGCTACTTTCCCTTCTGCAGAATTCTTTAAATTGTTTAAAGCTTGCCCAAAATCTTTACGTAATTCAGCATCTACATTTTTAAATTCAGCAAATAAATCTTTTAATAACCCTTTACTTCCTAAATATTTAATTCTAAAAGTTTCAACTTCTTCTTTAGTGGTTGCTTTAAAAGCATTCACGTCTCCAATAAGTTCTTTTACTTTATCTAACATTACCTTTTCAATTAGGTGGCGAATTTACAAATTTTTATTTTTGTTGAATCTAAATTTTGCAATTGAATACGTATTTTTATGAAAAATATACACAAGAAAATTAATACCTTGTAAATTATAAAAGAGGAACAAAATGAAGAGAAATATCTTACCTAATTTAAAAACATACGCATTTAAAGAGGTAACTTTTGATAAATTAATGCAAAATAGAATTAATAAGGTACTAATTGTTTGCTCTAATTACGATTATTACATGCTTGAAGAAGATGGTAGAATCGAAGAACGAATTTTTAATGAATATACTTCTTTAAATCTAAGACATCCACCAAATTTTATTCATGCAAATTCTGCAAAAAGAGCAATAAAAATGATGGAAACTCATCAAATTGATATTGTAATTACGTGGTTAGATATTGGCAATTATAAAGCTTTTGAAGCCTCAAAAAATATTAAAGAAGCGTTTCCAAACGTACCAATTGCTGCTTTAAGTCATCATTCTTCTCAATTAAGAAGCAAGCTGCAAAAAGAAAATACAGATAGTATCGATTTTGTTTTTCATTGGAATGGAAATGCAGATATATTTTTGGCGATTATAAAACTTACTGAAGATAGAATGAATGCCGAAAACGATATTAATGTTGTAGGTGTTAAAGCTATTTTATTGGTAGAAGATTCACTAAAATTTTACTCCAGATATATTCCTATTATTTATAAAGTACTTCTTAAACAAACGCAAGAATTTATGTCTGAAGGATTAAATGAGCATAGAAAAATGCTTTTAATGCGAGGAAGACCAAAAATTTTACTAGCCACAACTTTTGAAGAAGGAATTGATTTATTTGATACGTTTAAAGATAATTTATTAGGGGTAATATCAGATGTTAATTATTATAAAGATGGAGCTAGAAATAAAGAAGCTGGCTTTTTATTATTAGATTATGTAAGAAATTATAAGCGTTATTTCCCTTTTTTAATTCAATCTTCTAATGCAGATAATGAAAGCCGTGCTTTAGAATTGAAAGGAAAATTTTTATACAAACATTCAGAAACATTAGGTGTTGATATAAAAAACTACATCATAAAATATTTTGCTTTTGGAGATTTTGAGTTTTGGGATCCTAAACAAATGAAAGTTTTGGCAACAGCCAAAGATTTAAGTGAATTTCAAAAAGCCATAAATATTGTTACTGAAGATTGTTTAATGTATCATGCAACAAGAAGCGAGTTTTCTAAATGGTTAAAATCTAGAGCGCTGTTTCCGTTAGCAAATTTATTAAGCGTTGTTGAGTATGACGAATTTGAAAATAATAATGAAATAAGAGAATTTTTAATCAATTCAATTAAAGCTTATAGAGTTTATAGGTCTAGAGGAGTAATTGTAAAATTTAACAAAAACAGGTATGATGGTTTTGTTGGATATGCAAGAATTGGTGAAGGTGCTTTAGGAGGAAAAGCAAGAGGTTTAGCCTTTATAGATTCCTTTTTAAAACGAAATAATTTATATAATAAATATGAAAACGTTAGCATAACTATACCAAGAACTGTTGTAATAAGTACCGATGTTTTTGATCAATTTATAGAAACTCATAAACTTATTAAATTCGCTGCAGAATGCACAGATGATGATAAAATCTTACATGAATTTATTTCTAAAGATTTACCAAAATGGGCTTTAGAAGATATTAGAGCATTTTTAGAAACAACCAAATGTCCTATTGCTGTTCGTTCATCTAGTTTGTTGGAAGATTCTAATTATCAACCATTTGCAGGGGTTTTTGCAACCTATATGATTCCAGATTCTGAAATCAATAAAAAAGTTGAAATGGTTTCTAATGCCATAAAATCGGTTATTGCATCTGCTTTTTTTGAAAACAGTAAATTATACCTCAAAGCAATTGCACATACAATAGAAGAAGATAAAATGGCTGTAATTTTGCAAGAAGTTACAGGAAAACAATATCAAGATGTGTATTATCCGAATATTTCTGGAGTAGCACGTTCCATTAATTTTTATCCTATTGGTGATGAAAAAGCAAATGAAGGAATTGCCAATATTGCATTAGGCTTGGGAGAAATTATTGTTGGTGGAGGTCAAACCTTGCGTTTTTCACCTTATTATCCAAAGAAAGTATTACAACTGTCTTCTCCAGGTTCTACACAAAGAGATACACAACAACATTTTTATGGGTTAGATTTAAATCCTGATAGTTATCAAATTTCAACTTGTGAAGCCATCAACAAAAAGAAAGTATCCATAAGACAAGCAGAAAACCATGGTTCTTTAAAATTTGTAGCATCTACATACGATTTACAAAACAATACAATAAGACCAGGTGTAATGCATGATGGAGTTCGTGTAATTACATTTGATAATATTCTGAAATACAATACATTTCCATTACCAGAAATTTTGCAAGAACTTTTACGAATTGGGCAAAGAGAAATGAGAAACCCAATAGAAATAGAGTTTGCTGTAAAGTTAGATGTACCAGCAGGAAAGCCCAAAGAATTTAGCTTTTTACAGATAAGACCTATCATAGAAAGCATGGAAACTGTTAGTAAATTACCTAAAGATTTAGATATTTCTGAAACGATAATTTATTCTGAATCTGCTTTAGGAAATGGGAAATATGAAAATATTTTTGATTTGGTGTATGTAAAACCAGACACTTTTAGTGCTGCCAACACAAGAGATATTGCAAATGCTGTTGAAGCAATTAATAAAAGATTTGTGGCAAATGATAAACCTTATATTTTGGTTGGTCCTGGTAGATGGGGATCTAGCGATTCTTGGTTAGGAATTCCTGTACTTTGGTCGCAAATATCTGCAGCAAAAATAATTGTAGAATCGGGTTTAAATAATTTTAGAATAGATCCAAGTCAAGGAACCCATTTTTTCCAAAACTTAACATCCTTTAAAGTGGGGTATTTAACTATAAATCCTTTTATAGATGATGGTTTTTTTGACGTTGATTATCTAAATAAACAAGAAGCTATTTATGAAGATAAATATTTAAGACATATTACTTTTAAAAAGGAACTTACAGTTGTTATCGATGGCGAAAACAATAAGGCAGCTATTTTTAAAGAAGGTATTTTATTAGAAAATACAATTTCAAATATTGAGGAATCAATTGAAGAATTACCACCAGAAGGATTTATGTAAAATAGGTATATATTAAAAAAACATCTTAAATATAGGTGGTAATAGTCAAATTCGTAAAAAATGGATAAACTATTGTTAAATATCAAAAAACACTTAATTTAATTCAATCTATAATCAATTTTAAGATGTATTTTTGATCTTAAATTTATTCAATAAAAATTTATTAATTGTATCATTATGAATGTAAAGGAAATTTTAACAAATCTAGAGACTAAACACCCTGGAGAAATAGAATATTTACAAGCTGTTAAGGAAGTTTTAGAGTCTATTGAAACAATATACAATGAAAATCCACAATATGAAGCTGCTAAAATTATTGAACGTTTAGTAGAACCAGATCGAATTTTAACCTTTAGAATTTCTTGGATTGATGATGCAGGTCAGGTGCAAGTAAATTTAGGACACAGAATTCAATTTAATAATGCAATAGGTCCTTATAAAGGAGGAATCCGTTTACACCCAAGTGTAAATTTAAGTATTTTAAAATTTTTAGGATTTGAGCAAATCTTTAAAAATGCGTTAACAACATTGCCAATGGGTGGTGGAAAAGGAGGTTCAGATTTTAATCCTAAAGGAAAATCGGACACTGAAATTATGCGTTTTTGCCAAGCATTTATGTTAGAGTTGTGGAGAATGATTGGCCCAAGTACAGATGTACCAGCAGGAGATATTGGAACTGGTGGTAGAGAAATTGGGTTTATGTATGGTATGTATAAAAAATTACAACAAGAACATACAGGCGTTTTTACAGGAAAAGGTTTAAATTGGGGAGGAAGTTTAATAAGACCTGAAGCAACAGGTTTTGGTGGCGTTTACTTTACAAAAGAAATGTTACAAACTAAAAACGACACTTTTGTAGGTAAAACAATTGCACTTTCAGGTTTTGGAAATGTAACTTGGGGTGTTGCTTTAAAAATTACTGAATTAGGAGGAAAAGTAGTTACAATTTCTGGTCCTGATGGATATATTTATGATGAAAAAGGTTTAGATGCCAATAAAATAAATTACTTATTATATTTAAGAGCTTCTAATAATGATATTGTTTCTCCTTATGCAGAAGAATTTCCAGAAGCTAAATTCTATCCGAATGAAAAACCTTGGAGTGTAAAATGCGATATTGCAATGCCATGTGCTACTCAAAATGAATTAAATGGAGATGATGCCCTAAAATTAGTTGCAAATGGTGTACAATATATAGCAGAAGTTTCTAATATGGGTTGTACTGCAGAGGCTGTTCATGTATTTCATAATGCTAAAATTTTATACGGACCAGGTAAGGCAGTAAATGCTGGTGGTGTTGCAACTTCTGGGTTAGAAATGACTCAAAACTCCATGAAAATGAGTTGGACTAAAGATGAAGTAGATGAAAAATTACTACAGATTATGCATTCTATTCATACAGCATGTTTAAAATACGGAACAGAAGAAGATGGTTATATAAATTACGCAAAAGGAGCAAATATTGCTGGTTTTATTAAAGTAGCAGATTCTATGTTAGATTTAGGAGTTATATAAATAAAATATTCAATAAAAAAAAGCATCATATATATGATGCTTTTTTTTTGCTTCTTACTGAAATATCAACCCTAAAATTTATTTTTTTGAATTTTAAATTGATAAACTAATGATACTTATTTTTAGATAACTGAAAATTATTATATTTACATCCTTGTATATTATATAATTCGTAAAAAAGCATACTGTAAATTATGGAATCAAAAATTAAAGAGTTTATGAAAATAGTTAAAACAAGAAATAACCATGAACCTGAATTTTTACAAGCTGTTCAAGAAGTTGCAGAAACTGTAATTCCTTATATCGCAAAAAATGATATTTATAATGGTAAAAACATTCTTTTAAGAATGGTAGAGCCAGAAAGATTAATCTCTTTTAGAGTTTGTTGGGTAGATGATGATGGAGAAATTAAAGTAAATAGAGGATATAGAATACAAATGAACTCTGCAATTGGTCCATATAAAGGTGGTTTACGTTTTCATCCAACAGTAAACGCAAGTATTTTAAAGTTTTTAGCTTTTGAGCAAGTCTTTAAAAATGCGTTAACTACTTTACCAATGGGTGGAGGAAAAGGAGGTGCTGATTTTGATCCAAAAGGAAAATCAGATAATGAAATTATGCGTTTTTGTCATGCTTTTATGAGTGAATTATATAGACATATTGGTTCAAATACAGATGTTCCTGCAGGAGATATTGGTGTAGGAGCAAGAGAAATTGGTTTTATGTTTGGTCAATACAAAAAGTTACGTAACGAGTTTACAGGAGTTTTAACTGGTAAAGGACAATCTTGGGGAGGTTCTTTAATTAGGCCAGAAGCAACAGGTTATGGAAATGTTTATTTTGCAAATAACATGTTAAAACGTAAAAATGATTCTTTTAAAGGCAAAAAAGTTGTTATTTCTGGTGCTGGAAATGTAGCTCAATATGCAGCAGAAAAAGCAATTGAATTAGGAGCTACTATTTTAACACTATCAGATTCTGGAGGTTATATTTTTGATGAAGATGGAATTGATACAGAAAAGTTAGAGCACGTAATGTATATCAAAAATGAAAAAAGAGGCAGAATTAGCGAATATGTAGATAAATATCCAAATGCAAAATATGTCGAAGGAAAAAGACCTTGGTCTGTAAAGTGCGATATTGCATTGCCTTGTGCAACTCAAAATGAGTTAAATGGAGAGGAAGCTAAAATATTAATTGAAAATGGTTGTATGTGTGTCTCAGAAGGTGCAAATATGCCTTCTACTCCAGATGCAGTGCACGAGTTTACAGCAGCAAAAATTTTATTTGCTCCAGGAAAAGCAAGTAATGCTGGTGGTGTTGCAACTTCTGGGTTGGAAATGAGTCAAAATTCTTTAAGAATTTCATGGTCTAGAGAAGAAGTAGACTCTA
>CAXBPL010000076.1:0-11179 GCA_963977615.1 uncultured Polaribacter sp.
CTTTAGAGACACCTGCAGAAGAAATTGGAGAAATGATGCGAATGGTAATTTCTCATGAAGTTGGTCATGCTTTAGGTTTACCTCACAATATGGCTGCAAGTTATGCGTATCCTGTAGATTCTTTGCGTTCTGGAAAATTCACGCAGAAAATGGGAATTGCAGCAACTATTATGGATTATGCACGTTATAATTATATTGCACAACCAGGTGATGAAAACGTAAGATTTATTCGTCAATTAGGTCCTTATGATCATTATGCTATTAATTGGGGATATAGAAAAATTCCGTTAGCAAAAACTCCTGAACAAGAAGTTAAAACGTTAGATAAATGGATTGAAGAAAAAGCTGATGACCCTATCTATAGATTTGGTGGGGCACGTTTTGATCCATCAGCACAAACTGAAGGAATTGGAAACGATCAAGTAAAAGCATCTACTTATGGAATGAAAAACTTGAAAATTGTTGCCGAAAATTTACCAAGTTGGACTTCTGATCAAACCAACAATTATGAAGATTTATCTGAATTATATGGCGAACTTTTAGGAGTTTGGGGTAGATATGTTGGCCATGTTTCTGGCAATATTGGTGGTGTTTATGAATTCAATAAAAAACCTGTTCAAAATGGAATGGTGTATGAAGCTGTTTCTAAAAAGAAACAAAAAGAAGCGATGGTTTGGTTGCATAAAAATGCTTTTGAAACGCAAGATTGGTTAATTAATCCTGAAATTTTAGCAAACATTAATGAAAATGGCTATACAGAAAGAATTTTAAGTTTACAAAACAGACAATTGTACACACTTTTAAATCCTAATAAATTAGAAATGATGATTGATGCAGAAGTTATTGATGCTAAAACATATACTGCTTTAGATATGATTCGTGATTTGAGAACTGGAATTTTTACAGAAACAAAATACACTAAAAATGTAGATGTTTTTAGACGTAATTTACAGAAATCGATGATTAGTAGAATGGGAATGCTTTTAAATTCTAAAGACAATCAAAATTCTGATATTAGCTCTATAGTGAGAGGTGAATTAGAGGCTTTAAACTTTCAATTAACAGTTGCAAAAAATAGAGGTGTTAATAGAATTACAAAATATCATTACAGAGATTGTTTGGCAAATATTAAAGAAATATTAGATCCAAAATAAGTTTTATTTCTTTAACAAACTATTACCTATTGCACATTGTAAACATCGTTTCTTTGTGCAATAGTTGTTTTTAAGCTCTAGTAAAGCCTGACTTTCCATTGCATTTTCTGCCTTAATTCCTAAAGTTGCAAAATTAGAAATTATACTATTTTTTTCTGATGAAACTTGTTTTATCAATTGTATAATTCCATTTTCATCTACTGCTCCTCTACTCTGTAAATAGACAAATTTTAAAGGAATTATAGTGTTGATGATAATTAAATCTACAAATGATTTTGTGAGTTTTTTGGGTGATTTTTTTGAATCTGATTCAAACGTATAATGTGTTTTCCAAAACGCATCAACCTCAAAAGAAAATAAATCGTAAAAATCTTCCTTTTTGTTGATGTTCATCAACTTTGAAAATATATTTTGATGCGTATATAATAAAGATGCTAGTTGTGCAATTCTAATTGTTGGAAAATTTTGAGGTCGCATTCTAAAAAACTGGAATGTATTTTTAGAAATGGAATTCAGTTTGTGTTTATGTTTTAAATACCTGTATTTTTCTTTTAATTGCTGATGATAATGTTCTTCTAAATCTTCTTCTAAAAAACCTGCTTGACCAAAAAACAACGCTGTTAATTGTTCCAAGTCAAAACGTTCTTTTCTAACTACAGAAAAATCCATAGAAGTTGCCAATTGCAGAAAAGGTTCTCCATTTACTTTTAATCCGAAATTTTTAGCCAATAATTGGAACAAAACTGCTTCAAAATCGGCATTTGTATCTAATAACAACTCTTTTATAAAAGTTGATTTATGTTCCAAACGTTCAAAATACAAACGCTCTAACCAATTATTCAACAAAAACTCATCAATAGTTGTCAATTGATTTTCACAAGGAATAAATTTTTGTTGATGATAGACTAAGCTATTGTAGTTCTCTAGTAGTTCTTTTGAAACGAAATTTTTCAACTCTAAAGTTGGCAAAGGTTTATTATTTTTCATAAAAACGTCTACATCATGTTCCCAAACTACATGTAAAATTACAGCATCATAATTGGTATCTTCTTCGTGTTTATGTAAATACCAATCAGAAGATTTTACGTGCATTTCAACATTACCAGCCCAAAGTTGATGATCGATTTTTACTTGTGCATTTAAAAAATCGGGTCCTGAATTTTTATTATGAATTCCTGCTTTTAAAATAGAAACTTCTTTAGTATCTGAAGTCTGTAAATTTATATCAGTAAATATTTTGTACTTCCATACATAATACAAAAATTCCTCATTCATGTTTTTTTGTTTCAAGGTACAAAATAATTTATTTGTGTATCAATTTTACCAATAGAAACAAGAAAATTAAAACTTTTTATAGGTTATTTTTGCAGTACAAAATAATAAAATGAATACGATAGAAAGTTTAAAATGGCGATATGCTGTTAAAAAATTCGATAGTAATAAAATCTTATCAGCAACGCAAATAGAAATTTTAAAAGAAGCGTTTAATTTAACTGCTACTTCTTATGGTTTACAGCCTTTAAAGTTGGTTGTTATCAACAATAATAATATTCAAAAAGAATTAGTTGCAGCTTCATTTAACCAGCCACAAGTTTTGGAAGCTTCTCATCTTTTAGTAATTTGCATTCCTAAAAAATATGCAATTACAGAGGTTGAAGAGTATTTTAATTTGGTAAAAAAAATCAGAGCAACTCCAGAGGAAGTAATCAACCCATTTAAAACGTTTTTAACTGCGGATATCAGCAAAAAAACACAAGAAGAATTATTAGTTTGGAATAGAAATCAAGCCTATATAGCTTTAGGAAATTTACTAACAGTTTGTGCTGTAGAGCAAATTGATGCTTGTCCAATGGAAGGTTTTGTACCTGCTAAATATGATGAGATTTTAGGTTTAAAAGAACAAAACCTAACAGCAACATTAGTTTTACCTGTTGGTTTTAGAGCCGAAGATGATTACATGAAGGACTTAAAAAAAGTTAGAAAGAATTTAGAAGATGTTGTGATTGAATTTAATTAAAACATCATTTCTCTATATATTAATCACAAAATAATTTAGCCCAATTCACGAATTTTAATTTAAAAATTCTAAAAAAAAATCGTGAATTTGTAACAATAAAAATCAAGTATTATGAGTCAAGACATCAGAAATAAAGAACCAAAAACAGTTTGGAATCACTTTGCAGATTTAAACGCAGTTCCAAGACCTTCAAAAAAAGAAGAAAGAGTTATTCAATTTATGGTTGATTTTGGAAAAAAATTAAACCTTGAAACTTTTGTAGATAAGGTTGGAAATGTTATCATAAAAAAACCAGCAAGTTCTGGTATGGAAAACAGAAAAATCATTGTAATGCAAGGTCATTTAGATATGGTGCATCAAAAAAATGCAGACACTGATTTCGATTTTGATAAAGAAGGCATTAAAATGTTTGTTGATGGAGATTGGTTAAAAGCAGAAGGCACAACTTTAGGTGCTGATAATGGTTTAGGAGTTGCAGCAATTATGGCAGTTTTATCATCCAAAGAAATTACACACCCAGAAATTGAAGCTTTATTTACCATTGATGAAGAAACAGGAATGACTGGAGCAATGGGCTTAGAAGGTGGTGTTTTAAAAGGAGAAATCTTACTAAATTTAGATACTGAAGAAGATGATGAAATAGGTATTGGTTGTGCAGGTGGTGTTGATGTAACTGCAACAAAAAATTATAAAGAAGAAAATACTCCAGAAAATACAACTGCATTTTCTATCACTGTAAAAGGTTTAAATGGTGGCCATTCAGGAATGGATATTATTAAAGGTTTGGGAAATGCAAACAAAATAATGAATCGTATTTTATATGATGGTTTTGAAAAATTTGGTTTGCGAATTGCTGAAATAAATGGAGGTAGTTTGCGAAACGCAATTCCTAGAGAAAGCTTTGCAACTATCGTTATTGACACTGTTTCTAAAGAAAACTTTTTATCAGAAATTGAGATACTTATCAACAATATAAAAAACGAGTTTTCAACATTAGAAAGCAATTTAGCTATTGAAATTCAAGAAGTTGAATCTCCTAAAGCAATAATGGAATTAGGTGTTCAAGAATCTTTTATCAAAGCAATATATGCTGCTCATAATGGAGTGTATAGAATGAGTCCTGATGTTGTTGGTTTGGTAGAAACCTCTAATAATATTGCAAGAATTATTGTAAAAGAGGGTGGTATTAAAGTGGGTTGTTTAACACGTTCATCTTCTGAAACTAATAAATGGGATTTGGCAAATTCTTTACGTTCTTGTTTTGAACTTGCTGGTTTGGATGTCGATTTTTCAGGAGAATATCCTGGTTGGTTACCAAATTTGAATTCAGAAATTTTAGTAGTGTTGGAAGGTTTGTATAAAGAATTATTTAACGAAAATCCAAATGTTGCAGCTTGTCATGCAGGTTTAGAATGTGGAATTTTAGGTCAAAATTATCCTGAAATGGATATGATTTCTTTTGGTCCAAATATTAGAGGAGCACACTCTCCAGATGAACGTGCTCAAATATCATCAACCCAAAAATTTTGGAAATTATTATTAGAAGTTCTAAAGAATATACCTCAAAAAGCATAAAATTTAGCATTTTAAATAAGTAAATCTTTTTTTGATTTAGAAATGCCATAATTGTTTAAAAACTTCAAAAATACAAACTTAAAAACTTGACTTTCAAAAGTTTAAAAGTTTGTATTTTTGTTAACATCTTTCACTTTTATAAAAGATAATAAATCGTAATTTTACTCTTTGATAACAGAAGGTTTTAATGGGAAAAATAATTGCAATAGCGAATCAGAAAGGTGGTGTTGGGAAAACAACTACAAGTATAAGTCTAGCAGCTTCTTTAGGTGTTTTAGAAAAAAAGGTTTTGTTGATAGATGCAGATCCACAAGCAAATGCGTCTTCTGGTTTAGGAATTGATGTTGATGCTGTTGAATATGGAACGTACCAAGTTTTGGAACATTCTATCTCTGCAAAAAAAGCAATTGTAAAAACTACGTCACCAAACGTAGATATTATTCCTGCTCATATAGATTTGGTTGCCATCGAAATTGAATTGGTAGACAAAGAGAACAGAGAATATATGCTCAAAAAATCTATACAAGAAATTAAAGATGATTACGATTATATTTTAATTGATTGTGCACCTTCTTTAGGTTTAATCACTTTAAACTCTTTGGTGGCTGCAGATTCTGTGATCATTCCAATTCAATGTGAATATTTTGCATTAGAAGGTTTAGGAAAATTATTAAACACCATAAAAAGTATTCAAAACATTCATAATTCAGAGTTAAATATCGAAGGTTTATTATTAACGATGTTCGATTCTCGTTTACGATTATCTAACCAAGTTGTAGATGAAGTTAGAAAACATTTTTCTAGTATGGTTTTTGATACAATTATTAGAAGAAATACACGTTTGGGAGAAGCACCAAGTTATGGAGAAAGCATTATTGCTTATGATGCTACAAGTAAAGGCGCTGTAAATTACTTAAATTTAGCCCAAGAATTATTAAAAAAGAATTCATAAAAAATGGCAAAAGCAACCAAGAAACAAGCTTTAGGAAGAGGATTATCTGCTTTGTTGCAACAAGATACACCTAACATAAATTCTGCACAAGACAAAAATGCAGACAAAGTTGTGGGTAATATTATTGAGTTAGAATTAGATTTAATTGATGTAAATCCATATCAACCAAGAACCTATTTTGATGAAGAAGCTTTGCGTGAATTGGCAAGTTCTATCAAAGAATTAGGTGTTATTCAGCCAATAACTGTTAGAAAATTAGAGGGTAACAAATTTCAATTAGTTTCTGGTGAACGACGTTTTAGAGCATCAAAATTAATTGGAAACAAAACTGTACCTGCGTATATAAGATTGGCAAACGACCAAGAAATGCTAGAAATGGCCTTGGTTGAAAACATTCAACGTAAAAATTTAGATCCGATTGAAGTGGCTCTTTCTTACCAACGTTTAATTGATGAAATTCAGTTAACACAAGAAGAATTAAGCACCAGAGTTGGTAAAAAACGTTCTACAGTAACCAATTATTTACGTTTGTTAAAATTAGATCCAATTTTACAAACAGGAATGAGAGATGGTTTTATTTCTATGGGTCATGGACGTGCCATGATTAATGTAGAAAATACAGAAGATCAATTAGCCATTTACGAGAAAATTTTACGTGATAAATTATCTGTAAGACAAACAGAAGATTTGGTTAAAAGTCTAAAATCTGGTGCTATTGCAAAACCGAAAAAGAAAGCTATTCCTGCTTTTGTTAAAGAAAGTCAGAAAGAGATTGGTGCCTTTTTTGGTCATAAAATAGATATTACTGTTGCAAATAATGGTAAAGGAAAAATATCAATCCCTTTTCATTCAGAAGAAGATTTTAATCGAATTAAAAACTTATTAAAATAAGTGTTGTTTAAAAAAGTCATACTTGTTTTTTGCATCGCATTTTTTTCTGCGAATATGCTTGCGCAACAAGATTCTATACCTAAAGTTGTAAAAGTCGAAAATTTAAAAATTGATGGCAACATAAAAACTACACAAGGTATTTACGATCCATTAGCGCCTTCAAAAGCGGCATTTTATTCGGCTATTTTTCCAGGAATGGGACAGATTTACAACAAAAAATATTGGAAAGCACCTATAGTTTGGGGAGCTTTAGCAATTCCTGTTTATTATTATCAAACAAATAACTCAGATTACAAACGTTATAGAACAGCTTACAGATTAAGAAAAGCTGGTTTGGAAGATGAGTTTACAGTAAATGGCGTTTCTAGTGTTTCTTTAACTACTTTAGAAACTGCCCAAGAACAACTGAGAGAAAACAGAGATATGTCTTTATTATCTGGAATTATAATTTACGTTTTACAAATTGTGGAAGCAAGTGTAAATGCGCATTTATTACAATTTAATACCGATGATAATTTATCTTTAAAACCTACTTTTATTGCAGATCCTATTTTATTTGAAGCGCCAAAAGTTGGATTAACCTTAAAATATACTTTTTAAATGAAAATTGCATTGTTAGGCTATGGAAGAATGGGCAAAGAAATTGAGAAAATTGCCATTTCTAGAGGTCATGAAATAGTAATTCGAAAAGATGTGGATGATACTATTGATATTTCTGTAGCAGATGTTGCTATCGATTTTAGCATTCCTGATGCTGCTTTTAAAAACATTTCTAACTGCATTAACAACAATGTTCCTGTAATTTCTGGAACTACTGGTTGGTTAGAAAATTATAAAGATGCAGTTGCACTTTGTGAGGAAAAAAAAGGGGCTTTTATTTATGCTTCAAATTATAGTGTTGGCGTTAATATCTTTTTTGAACTGAACAAACAATTGGCAAAAATGATGGCTACTTTAGAAGATTATAATATTTCTATGGAAGAAATTCATCATACTAAAAAGCTAGATGCACCAAGTGGAACAGCAATTACGTTGGCTGAAGGTGTTATTGAAAATTCATCAAAAAAGGATTGGGAATTAGGTGCAATTTCATCCGAAGAAAACATACCAATTGTTGCCAAAAGAATTCCTGATGTTCCTGGAACGCACACAGTTTGGTATAATTCTGAAGTGGATAGCATAGAAATAAAACATACAGCTCATAACAGAAAAGGTTTTGCTTTAGGTGCTGTAATTGCTGCAGAATGGATTTTAGATAAAACAGGTGTTTTTACAATGAAAGATGTGTTAAACATCGGTTAAAAATTGTAACATTTTGTTTATTTTGCGCCTTATAAAACATTAAAAACACTTTTCTTTTTAAGAAATTAAAAATATATTATGACGTATACACAATGGCTTATCTTCTTTCTTGTAATTCAAGTTATCCATTTTTTAGGAACTTGGAAATTGTATGTAAAAGCAGGCAGAAAACCTTGGGAAGCAGCTGTGCCAATTTATAACGGAATTGTTTTAATGCAGATCATTAATCGTCCAAAATGGTGGATTATTTTACTGTTTATTCCTGTCGTAAATTTGTTGATGTTCCCAGTTATTTGGATAGAAACGATTAGAACTTTCGGCTTTTATAAAAAATTAGATTCCTTTTTAGTGATTGTAACTTTAGGGTTATATATTTTTTACATCAACTATACAGCAGAAGCAACATACAATGCAGATAGAAGTTTAAAACCACGATCTGAGCTAGGTGAATGGATTAGTTCTATCGCTTTTGCAATTATTGCTGCAACTTTGGTGCACACGTATTTTATGCAACCATTTACAATTCCATCATCTTCTTTAGAAAAATCTTTGTTAATTGGTGATTATTTATTTGTAAGTAAGTTTCATTATGGAGCAAGAGTTCCATCCACAGTTATTGCAGCTCCAATGGTTCATGATTCTTTGCCTTTTACAGGAACTGCATCGTATTTAAAAAGACCACAATTGCCTTACACAAGATTACCAGGTTTTCAAGAAATAAAAAATAATGATATTGTTTGTTTCAATTGGCCTGCAGATTCTTTAGCTACAATGTGGGGTGATGTTTCAGGAAAATTCACTTATAAACCTGTTGATAAAAAAACAAATTACGTAAAACGTGCTGTTGGAATTGCTGGCGATTCTATTGAAATGAGGGATGGCTATTTTTACATCAATGGAAAAAAGAACGAGTTACCTTACAGAGCAAAATTGCAATTTTATTATACCTATGAGAGTAAGCAACCTATTTCTGCAAACACCTATCCAAAATTTTTAATTGATAAAGGAAGAACTGGTGTTTATAAAATTCTTACTGAATACTGGAATGATGAGCGTGTTCAAGAAGCTATAAAATTAAATGGAAGCTTATCTAAAATTGGACAAGATTCTTTATATACAGAAGTTGCTGGAGGTATAAATCCAGAGTTTGCTCAAAAGTTTAAAATGTTAAATGTTGATAATAAAATTAATATCAACATGACAGAAGCAGAGGCTGAAAAACTTAAAAATTACTCTTCAACTATTTCTGTTAAAAAAGTGAATCACGCTCCTGACAATGCTATTTTTCCTCATATAGAAAGTAATAAATGGAGTCAAGATAATTTTGGACCACTTTACATTCCTAAAGCTGGAGCTACTGTAAAATTAGATAAAAACTCACTACCTTTTTATGAGCAAATTATCAAAAATTACGAAAATAACGATTTGATTGTAAATGGAAATGATATTTTTATCAATGGAAAAAAAGCAGAATCTTACACATTTAATCAAGATTATTTTTATTTAATTGGTGATAACAGACACAATTCTTTAGATGGACGTTATTGGGGTTATGTGCCTTTTGATCACGTTTTAGGAAAACCAGTAATGATTTGGTTTAGTTGGGATGCTGATGCTGCAAGTTTTGGTGAAAAACTAAAATCAATTCGTTGGGACAGAATGTTTACAACCGTTCATGGAGATGGAGAACCTGTTTCTTACAGATATGTGGTTTTTGCATTAATCGCACTTTATATTGGTTGGAGTTTTTATAAAGGAAAGAAAAAAGTTAAGAAATAAGTATTCAGTTTGCAGTCTCAGTTTTCAGTTAGCTTTCTCAACTAAAAACTGAGACTGAGACTGAGACTGAAACTGTAAACTAGAACAAATGTCAATATTTATACCAACGTACTTCTCTCCTATTTCTCAATATTCAGAGATTATAAAAGCTGATTCTATTGTTTTTGAGTTAGAGGATAACTTCCAGAAACAAAGCTATAGAAATCGTTGTTATATCTATAATTCTAATGGTAAGCAACTACTTAGCATTCCTGTAAAACATCAAACTAAAGACAGTAGAAAGAAAACAAAAGACACTTTAGTAGAAAACGATTTTCCTTGGCAAGACCAACATTTTAAATCTTTACAGATTGCTTATAGAACATCACCTTTTTTTGATTTTTTAGAAGATGATATTGCTCCTATTTTTCATAAAAAATATAAATATTTACACGATTTAAATATTGATACTTTTTTATTTTTAACGGATGCATTACAACTTGATTCTCAATTTACAACTACAAAAAGTTATGAGGTTGAATCTACTGAAAAAGATTTTAGATTTTTAGCCGATAGAAAAAATCAACCAAAAAAGTTGGTAGAAAAATACATACAAATGTTTGATGATAAACATGGTTTTTTACCTAATCTTTCTATTTTAGATTTACTTTTTATGGAAGGCCCAAATACTATAAGTTACTTATAACCTTTTAAATAGCCATAATTTTTCTTATCTTTAAAAGAAAAAAAAGAGAATTATGGAATTTTTAAAAGACTTCACAAAAAAATTTGGGGATCTCCCCAAAAAAAATCTTCAATTATTACTAAACTTATCTAAACTGGTTTCCTTTAAAAAAGGGGACATCATCAACAAAGTTGGTCAAGTTGCAAACAACTTCTATATTATAAAAACTGGTGTTGTAAGATCCTATTATCAGGATGAAAACGGAAAACAATACACCAGAACAATTTTCACAACCAAAAAAACAACAGGCTGTTTAAGCTCATTAATTTCTGGTCAGACCTGTAAACTTACCTATGAATGTTTAACAGATTGTGAATTTTATCAATTTAACTTTAAGGAATTTAAAAACCTTGTAAAGAAAGATATTCAAATTTCAATCTTTTATAGTAAAATGCTCGAATCTATTTTTTTAGTTATGGAATCTAGAATTTTTGATTTGTCGCTGTTAAATGCTACAGAAAGGTATTTGAAATTAAAAAATGAAATCTCAGATATCGAAGAATTAATACCTCAATATCAAATCGCTTCTTATTTAAATATTTCTCCTGTTCAATTAAGCAGAATTAGAAAAGAAATTTACTCAAAATAGTTTTTCTTAACATATGTAAACAGATAAAGTCTTTTAATGTCATAATTTTGACCTATAAAATTTATTCCCCCAATTATTTATATTTTAGATTAAAAAGGCTTATTTTGTAATAAGCCTTTTTAAATTTATGATCAAGTTTATAATTCATTATTCACTTCACTTTATAGTCCCATTTTTTATAGCGTATTTCTTTTTT
>CAXBPL010000077.1:0-10801 GCA_963977615.1 uncultured Polaribacter sp.
TACGATAAAGGATTTAATATTTTAAGTTGTCAGCAATATGTAAATGCTTTAGAGAATACTTATTTTATGCGAATTCGTTTAAATGCAGATGGTACAGATATTTCTAAATCAGCTTTAGAAAAGGATTTTTTAGACTTAGCAACTCCATTAGAATTTAAATGGTCTGTAAATTATGGAAATGAAATACAAAATGTAGCTATTATGGTTTCGCATACCAGTCATAATTTATACGATTTGTTAGAACGCTCTAGAGAAGGTGGTTTGAATTGTTGCGTAAAAATGGTTATTAGTAATCATGATAAATTAAGGTATGTAGCAGACATGTTTGGCATTCCTTTTTATCATTTGCCAATATCTAAAGAAACAAAATTACAGCAAGAAGCACAAATTAGAGAACTTTTAGAGGCTAATCATATCGATTTGATTATTATGGCTAGATATATGCAAGTTTTATCATCTGGTTTTATCAATGATTATGAGGAAAGAATTATCAATATTCATCATTCTTCTTTACCAGCTTTTCAAGGTGCAAATCCTTATGAAAGAGCGTATCAAAGAGGTGTAAAGTTAATTGGAGCTACAGCACATTATGCAACAGAAGATTTGGATAAAGGACCCATTATAGATCAGGATGTAAAGCATGTAAATCATGAAAGTACCACCAAAACTTTAAAAAGAATTGGTGCAGATACAGAAAAATTGGTTTTGGCAAGAGCTGTTAAATATCATCTAAATAATCAAATTATTGTATCTGGAAACAGAGCAATTGTATTTCCTGAAACAGGGGAGTAGAAGCCCATCTTCATCTTCCCAAAGGGAAGAAACTGTTGGGTTATCATTAGAATGGTAAAAATTTTAAAAAAGGAAAAAATAAATTAAAATAATTTCGAGAACTTCAAATTACCCAGATTGGAGTTCCTTCCCTTTGGGAAGGCTAGGATGGGCTTCGTTTTATGAAAATAATCTGTATTGGGCGCAATTACGCAAAGCATATTGAGGAATTAGCAAACGAAAAACCAGAAAATCCTGTTGTTTTTTTAAAACCAGATTCTGCAATTTTACCGAGAAAAAATCCATTTTTTATTCCACCTTTTTCTGATGATGTTCATTATGAAGTAGAGGTTTTAATAAAAATAAATAAAGTTGGTAAACATATTGATGCCAAGTTTGCGCATAAATATTATGATGAAATTGGTCTAGGAATCGATTTTACTGCAAGAGATGTACAACAACAATGCAAAGAAAAAGGCTTGCCTTGGGAAAAAGCAAAAGCTTTTGATGGCAGTGCAGTTGTTGGTGAGTTTTATCCGAAGGAAAACTTTGATTTGGATAATTTAAAGTTTCAATTGTTTAAGAATGATGAAATAGTTCAGGATGGAAACACGAATGCAATGTTGTGGAAAAAGGATGAGTTGATTTCATATGTTTCTCAATATTTCACCTTAAAAAAAGGCGATATCATTTTTACAGGAACTCCAGCAGGTGTTGGTAAAGTTGCAGAAAACGATACTTTAAAGGGAATGATTGAAGGTAAAGAAGCTTTTAATATTAGAGTGAAATAAAAAAAATATATGTTAGGATTAATTTTACTCTATTGGATTGGAAAATACTTTTACAAATTAGCAGAAGAATATGATAAAAGCAAATGGGGCTTTGCCATTTTAGGAATCGTGGTTTATTATGCAGGTACTTTTGCTTTTGGCATTACATTCGGAATTATAGCAGAAATAACCAACCCAGGATTAATAGAAGGTTTTAATGAAACTTTATTGGGTTTAATAGCTTTACCTTTTGGAATTTTAAGCTGTTATTTATTATATAAATATTTAGAAAAAACATGGGAAAAGAATAAACCAAACCCTAATAAGTTAATTGATGAAATTGGAAAATCTTCGGACCAAATAATTTCTTAAATGTAATTATTAAGTTGTAATGAGTAATCTAGTATAAGAATAAATAGATTTGATAAATTTTATAGTACAAATAATAGCATCTATATTTATTGGTGGTTGTTTTATATACTTAGCGAAAAGATTTAACAAAAATAAAATCTTTTATTTTTGTGTCGGTTTCTTTACTTCTCTTGCCATCCGATTTATGTATCTACTTATTTATGGCTTTATTACAGATTTTGATATTCAACAAGATTTTCAATATAACAGAAACTTATCAATTTTATTAAGTGTTATAATCCCTTACGTATTTTTCGTTTTTTTGCGAAAAAGATTACAAAATAAAAATTCAGAGTATCAAAATATAAATGATATAGGTAAAGAATGAAAGCAGAAATTATAACAATTGGAGACGAAATTTTAATTGGACAAATTGTAGACACAAACTCACAATGGATAGGAACTGAATTAAATAAAATTGGAGTTTCTGTGTATCAGATTTCTTCTATTCAAGATGATAAGCAACATATTTTAAATGCACTAAAGGAAGCACAAGAAAGAGTAGATATTGTTATTATTACAGGAGGTTTAGGACCTACAAAAGACGATATTACAAAACACACAATTGCTGAATACTTTAATGACACCTTAGAACTAAATGAAGAGGTTGTGAATCATATTAAAAACTTATTTGCAAATTATAATATTCCTTTTAGCGAATCAAATAGATTGCAAGGAATGGTGCCTACAAAAGCAACGTATTTAAAAAACGAATATGGCACAGCTCCAGGCATGTGGTTTTTCGAAAATAATACTGTTTTTGTTTCATTGCCAGGAGTTCCTTCAGAAATGAAAGGTTTAATGGAAAATGAAGTAATACCTAAAATAAGAAAAGAGTTTCAATTGCCATTTATTATCCATAAAACATTAATCACTTATGGACAAGGAGAAAGTGTAGTTGCAGAAAGAATTGAAGACTTTGAAAATAATTTACCAAATTTTATAAAATTAGCTTATTTACCAGATTTTGGCAGTGTTCGTTTGCGTTTATCAGCCAAAGGCGACCATAAAAAAATATTAGTAGATACACTCCAAGAAAAAATTGACGAACTATATCAACTAATTCCAGATATCATTTCTGGTTTTGATGATGGAGGAAAAATAGAAGACAGAATTGGTATCCTATTAAAAGAACAAGGAAAAACAGTTTCCACAGCAGAAAGTTTAACTGGCGGAAAAATTGCTGCAACTTTAGTTTCTGTGGCAGGTTCATCAACTTATTATAAAGGGAGTATTATTCCATATTCTGCAGAAACAAAAATTAATTTGTTGGGAGTTTCATCAAAAACCATCAAAAAACACTCTGTTGTTAGCAAAGAAGTAGCTTTAGAAATGGCAAAAGGAGCCAAAGAAAAGCTTAAAACAAATTATGCAATTGCTGTTACAGGAAATGCTGGACCCTCTACAGACGATACAGATAAAAGTGTTGGAGTTGTGTTTATAGCAATAGCAACAGATTCAGCTGTTTTTGTAGAAGAATTTAACTTCGGAAAACCAAGAGGAAGGGTCATCGATAAAACTGTAAATAAGTCTTTACAGTTATTATTGAAAGAAATATTAAAAAATTAATAAATTTGTTTTGTTCAGAATTAGATTTATTTGTAGATTTGCACCTCGTTTAGAGATAACACTAAAATAACTGTAAGAAGATGTCTAGAGTTTGTGAATTAACAGGAAAAAAAGCAATGGTTGGAAACAATGTTTCTAAAGCATTAAATAGAACAAAAAGAACATTTGACGCTAATTTAATGACCAAGCGTTTTTATATTCCAGAAGAAGATAAATGGATCACTTTAAAAGTATCTGCATCTGCTTTAAAAAACATTAATAAATTAGGAGTTTCTGCAGTAATTAAGGAAGCTAGAGCAAACGGATTTTTAACAAAATAAGTTAAAGCTCATAAAATTATATACAGATGGCAAAAAGAGGAAACAGAGTTCAGGTGATTTTAGAATGTACAGAGCATAAAGCTTCAGGAGAAAGAGGTACTTCTAGATATATTACTACAAAGAACAAAAAGAACACTCCAGATAGAATGGAAATTAAAAAATTCAACCCTATCTTGAAGAAAATGACTGTTCATAAAGAAATTAAATAATTATATTATCTAGAACTCATTTGTTTGAGCACATAGATTAAAAACATTTATACAATGGCAAAAAAGACAGTAGCATCGTTACAAACATCTTCAAAAAGATTAAGTAAAGCAATAAAAATGGTAAAATCTCCAAAATCTGGAGCTTACACATTCGTAGAATCTATTATGGATCCTTCTGATGTAGATGCATTTTTAGCAGATAAATAAGATAAAATCTTACAAAAATATATAACTACTTTCTAAATTTAGGAAGTAGTTTTTTTTGTGCCTTATAATTGCGTATTTTTGGGCGTTCCCTAAAAAGGTCGGGCTTTTCGCACTCGCTTTTTTTCTGAAAAAGAAAAAAGAGCTCAAACAAATGCTACAATCCCTAACGCAGGTAACTTTAATGACAATTTGACCAAACCAAAGTATTGGCACGTTTTTTAACGTAATGATATATAGTATAAAAAATAAAAAATGAGTTTTTTTAAAAATATATTTTCGAAAGAAAAAAAGGAAACATTAGATAAAGGTTTAGAAAAATCTAAAGAAAGTTTTTTCGGTAAGTTATCAAAAGCAGTTGCAGGAAAATCTAAGGTAGATGATGATGTTTTAGATAATTTAGAAGAGGTTTTAGTAGCTTCGGATGTTGGTGTAAACACAACTTTAAAAATTATAACAAGAATCGAAGAACGAGTTGCTCAAGACAAATATGTGGGTACAGATGAGTTAAACACAATTCTTCGTGAAGAAATAGCAGGTTTGTTATCTGAAACTAATAAAGGGAACGAAACTGAATTTACAATTCCAGATTTACCAAAAACAAAAGAAGGCAAAAAAACACCTTATGTTTTAATGGTTGTTGGTGTAAATGGTGTTGGTAAAACAACCACTATTGGTAAGTTAGCAAGTCAGTTTAAAAAACAAGGATTAAATGTAGTTTTAGGAGCAGCAGATACTTTTAGAGCTGCAGCAATAGATCAATTACAAGTTTGGGCAGATAGAACAGGAGTGCCAATTATTCGTCAAGAAATGGGTTCTGATCCAGCTTCTGTAGCTTTTGATACGTTAACATCAGCAGTGAAACAAGACGCAGATGTTGTAATTATAGATACAGCAGGAAGATTGCACAACAAAGTAAACTTAATGAACGAGTTGACTAAAATTAAACGTGTAATGCAAAAAGTAGTCGATAATTCACCTCACGATGTTTTATTAGTTTTAGATGGTTCTACAGGACAAAATGCTTTTGAACAAGCAAAACAATTTACGTTAGCAACAGAAGTTACTTCGTTAGCTGTTACAAAATTAGATGGAACTGCAAAAGGTGGTGTTGTTATAGGTATTTCTGATCAATTTAAAATTCCTGTAAAATATATTGGAGTAGGAGAAGGTATAGACGATTTACAAGTCTTTAATAAAGTTGAGTTTGTAGATTCTTTTTTTAAGTAGCATTCAATAGTCTATTTTTATTGCGTACTTCCTCAAATTTTTGAAAGTAGAAATTAGCTAAGTAAATTGAAAATTAGTTTTTAGAAGGTAAAATTTCTTTTGAATCATGATAATGTATCCAAGATTGTATTCTGCCAACAAACATTTTTAAATAATTTTCGGATAAAAATATATTAGACCAATCAAATCTTTGTGCTTGAACACCAAGATAAAAAATGAAAATTGATGCTCCAGCTATTGGAATTAATTGAAGTTCTTTGTCTGATAATGGGTTGGTTTCTTGATACCCATCTAAAAAACTTTGAATCTTACTTTCATAAGTATCCTTATTTGTTTCTATAAAAAATAATTGATTACAAAAATAGGCGACATCTAAAATTTGCGAACCATTTCCACAAAAATCAAAGTCGAAAATGGTTATTTTATTTGCATTTGAAACAGCCATATTATCATACCAAATATCTAAATGCACAATTCCTTTTTTTGCAATTTCAAAATCTGAATTTTTAAAAGTTTTTCCTAACTCTTTCAAATATTCCATTTCTGGCAGTTTTTCTGAAAAGTATTCCTTTAAATATTGATAAGGTAAATCAATAAGCGTATTTTTTTGATAGATAATTCTTTCAGTTGTTTTATTTAGAGTTGTTTTATGAATTTTAGCCATTAAAGATCCAATTGAAAAACAAGTATCGTGATTCATAAATCTAACTTTTTCTCCTTCTGCAAAAGAAAAAACAACAACATATCTATTACCTTCTGGCGCATTTATTGTCTGAATAAATTTACCTTCTTTATCTTTTATAGGAAAAGAAACACTTAAATTATTGTCTTTCAAAAGATTTAAAAGTTCAATTTCTTGTTCAATTTCTTGCTTAGTTCTCCAATTATAACTGTAAACTCTTAAAGCACATTTTTTTTCATCACTTGAAAGAAAATACGTGTGGTTTATTCCAGTTCTAAATAATTTACAGGTGAAATTTTCACTAAGATTATATTTTTCTATTGCAAACTTACATAATGCTTTAGCCGAAATTGTACTTGCTGTAACTGGAAATACTGTCATTTTGATAGGATATAAAGTTTTACTAGGAAATAGAAAATATAGATTGAAGTGTTTTTAATGCCTGCGAATTTAGAGAATAATAATATAACCAAACTCGTTCTGAAAATTTAAAATAATTTTTCTCTTATGAGTGAAGTTTTAAATAAGGTAAAAAGCATTTTTCGTGCAATGTTTTTATCATAATTTCAAGCAAACCTAAAAAATACTCAGGTAAAAACACAATACATAAAGAATGGTTTAAAATGTTATCTTTGAGTATCAAACGTAGTATCATGAAAAAAATAATATTTATTCTCTTTTCAATATTTTTAATTTCTTCTTGTCAAAAGAAAGAAGAAAAAGAAATCGTTTATTTTAAAAATTATGATGAAACTGAGCAATTAGAAAATCAGCAGAAACACGAAAAAAAGAGAATGCAATTCAAGCTTTTTCAATCTAAAATGTTAGATATGAATGAAGTTTTTAAACCATTTTATAAAGAATTGGCTCAATTTTCTGAAGATACTTATGAAGATTTAAAACCTTTTATTTTAGAACAAGATATTCCAACTATTCAAAAAAGTGTTCAAGAAGGGAAATTAAGTTATGAAAAATTAACGCTATTTTATTTATATAGAATCAGAAAATTTGAAAGCGATTCCACTTTATCTTTAAATAGTATCATCGCTTTAAATCCGAATGTTTTAAAAGAAGCAAGAGAAAAAGATAAAAAGAAAGAAAACATTTCTGAATTTTCTATGTATGGAATGCCAGTTCTGTTAAAAGATAATATTAATACTAAAGAAATGGCAACAACTGCAGGAGCTGTTGCTTTGCAAAGAAATGAGACTAAAAGTGATGCCTTTATTGTAGAAAAATTAAGGGAAAATGGTGCTTTAATTTTAGGAAAAGTAAACTTAAGTGAGTGGGCTTATTTCTTCTGTTCTGGTTGTCCTTTAGGTTATTCTGCAATTGGTGGGCAAACTTTAAATCCCTATGGAAGAGCCGAATTTGAAACAGGAGGAAGCTCAGCAGGAAGTGGAGTAGCAGTGGCTGCCAATTTTGCAGTAGTTGCAGTGGGTACAGAAACTTCTGGATCTATAACTTCACCTTCAAGTCAAAATTCTGTGGTAGGTTTAAAACCAACAATTGGTGTGTTTAGTAGAACTGGCATTGTGCCAATTTCTAGCACTTTAGATACTCCTGGACCTATGACAAAAAATGTAACTGACAATGCTATTTTTATGAATGCAATGTTAGGTTTTGATAAGGCAGATAAAGCATCAAAAAAAATAGATGAAGATTATTTTCAAAATGGATTTCCAACAGAATTGGATGGCATAAAATTAGGTGTTTTAAGTTCTTTATTAACAGATTCTATTTATGCTTTAACTGTTGATAAATTAAGAAAAGTTGGTGCAGAAATTATTGAAATTACGCCTCCAGAAATTTCTTTTGATGGTTTTGTAACGTTGTTAAATATAGATATGAAACACGATTTACCAAGTTATTTAAAAAATAATGCAGCTAAACCAACCACTATAAAAAACGTGAATGATGTTGTTGAATTTAATAAAAAAGATTCATTAATAAGAGCACCTTATGGACAGCAATTATTTGACGGAATTGTAAACGATAAAACAACTTTATCAGAATTAAAGGAAATCAAAAAGAATTTAAAAGCTGAAGGTGAAAAATATTTACAAGCCTTAAAAGATGAAAGTTTAGATGCAATTTTATCGATAAATAACTATCATTCAGGAATTGCAGCAGTTTCATTTCATCCAACATTAACAGTGCCTATGGGTTATAAGAAATCTGGAGAACCAGTAAGTTTAACTTTTATTGGAGTTCCTTTTTCTGAAAGGAAATTACTGGAAATTGGTTATGTTTTTGAGCAATTAACGAGAGTTAGAAAGATGCCTAAAAACTATCAATAGAAATAGTAACAATCCTTAGAAAATACCTATTTTTGCACTCGTTTTAAAATTGAAGAAAGTTTAAAAATATTTACTGCTAAAAGCTTATTGCTTAAAGCATAAAGTTAAAAATATGCGTACAAAAACCATCAAACAAAATAAGATTAACGTTGTAACTTTAGGGTGCTCAAAAAACATTTACGATAGTGAGGTTTTAATGGGACAATTAAAAGCCAATGGAAAAAATGTGGTGCACGAAGATGAAAATGATGATGGAAATATTGTCGTGATTAATACTTGTGGCTTTATTGGTAAAGCAAAAGAGGAATCTATTGACACCATTTTGCATTATGCACAAAGAAAAGAAGCTGGTGAAATTGATAAAGTTTTTGTTTCTGGTTGCTTAAGTGAACGTTATAAACCAGATTTAGAAAGAGAGATTCCAAATGTAGATCAGTATTTTGGAACACACGATTTGCCTAATCTTTTAAAGGTTTTAGAAGCAGATTATAAACACGAATTAATTGGAGAACGTTTAACGACGACTCCAAAACATTATGCATATTTAAAAATTGCAGAAGGTTGTGATAGGCCTTGTTCTTTTTGTGCAATTCCTTTAATGAGAGGAAAGCATAGATCAACACCCATTGAAGATATTATTATTGAAGCAACAAAATTAGCAGAAAAAGGAATTAAAGAAATTATGCTAATTGCGCAAGATTTAACGTATTATGGTTTAGATATCTACAAAAAAAGAGCATTAGCACAATTATTAGAAGCGTTGGCAAAAGTTGATGGAATTGAATGGATTAGAATGCATTATGCGTTTCCAACTGGTTTTCCAATGGATGTTTTAGATGTGATGAAACGTGAGCCAAAAGTGTGTAATTACTTAGATATTCCTTTGCAACACATCAATACTGAGTTGTTAAAGTCGATGAAAAGAGGAACAACGCATGAAAAAACAACTGCTTTAATTCATAAATTTAGAGAAGCTGTTCCAGAAATGGCAATTAGAACTACGTTAATTGTAGGTTATCCAGGAGAAACAGAAGAAATGTTTCAAGAATTAAAAGATTGGGTAGAGGAAATGCGTTTTGAAAGATTGGGTGCTTTTGAATATTCTCATGAAGAAAATACTGGTGCCTATGTTTTAGAAGATGATGTGCCTGCAGAAGTAAAGTTTAAAAGAGTGAATGAAATTATGGAAGTTCAGTCTCAAATTTCTTGGGAGTTGAATCAACAAAAAATAGGAAAAACTTTTAAATGTTTGTTTGATAGAAAAGATGGCGAATATTTTTACGGACGTACAGAATCTGATTCACCAGATGTTGATAACGATGTTTTAGTAGATGCTAAAGAGCATTATATTAAAATCGGTGAATTTATAGATGTAAAAATTCACGAAGCTGGAGATTACGATTTATATGGAACTCCTGTTAAGAGACAAGAAAAACCAGTTCCTTTGCATCAGAAAAAGTTAAAAGAGTAGACAGTTTACAGTTGCAGTTTTCAGTGAAAAAATATACCTGATAAGTTATTAAAACTTATCAGGTATATTTTTTTCATTATTATAAGTTTATCTTTTTTTTAATTTACATTTAAATAACCTCAATATTTGTAATTTAAAAAGTATTGAATTTTATACCTACAAGGTTCTAGAAACCTTGCAGGATAAAAAATAAAAATGGTTCTTTTGAGTGCTTTTTTTAACCTATAATTTTTTAGTTTTTCAATGTATTTTAAATTGCAACATTTACTTTTAAACTAGCAATTTGCGTTAGGGATTGAAACGACATCCTTTTTGTTTTTACAAAAAGATATAGTGGAAAGCCCGTTAAAACGCCCAAATAAATATTTTACTTTAATTGATCAGAATTTAAAAGAAAAACGGCATTTGCTAAAAACAACTTTCCATTTTCCCAAAAAGATCTGAATAACGGATTATCAACCATATAAATTATGCTTCCTCTTCCTTTTTGTTCTTCACCAAATAATAAAGATTCTGGGATGTTTTTGATGGCTTTACTTCCAGCATAACCAGAAATATTTTTAGAATTACCATCAAAATAAGCAACATTTACGCCATCATTTAAATAATTATAAGAAGTACCACCCAGTTTTAAAGAGAAATATTCATCTGAATAACCAAACCCTAAAGGATGTGTATTATCTACTTTACTTTTAAAAATAGCACCTGTAATCAAGTTTTTTACACTTTCTCTTTCTTGTGCTGCATAAGGAGTTAAATTTGGAGATTTTTCCTCTTCTTCAGCTGCTTTTTTCTTTGTTAAAGCAAAACCTTTTTTATCAGCAAAACTATTTAAAGCGCTTCCAATGGCAATTAAAGTACCTC
>CAXBPL010000078.1:0-9656 GCA_963977615.1 uncultured Polaribacter sp.
TTATGCACCTGTTTCTTATTCTGGAAAAAGTCAAACAACAGCACTTTTGTTATCAGTATTTTTAGGAGGTTTAGGTGTAGACAGATTTTATTTAGGATACACTTTATTAGGTGTTCTTAAATTAATAACTTTAGGTGGTTTCGGAATTTGGTATATTATTGATCTTGTAATGATTATTACTGGAGATTTACAACCTAAGAACGGAAGTTATTCTAAAACTTTATAAATAAGTTAAAATATTTATTTAAAAACCATCCTAATCTGGATGGTTTTTTTGTTTCGTTATTTTACAATATCAAATAGCTAAACGTAATAAGAGATTATCAATTATACTTAAAGATTAAACGTGTTTTACCAAAAAATACTATTAAAAGTTATTTTATAGATTTGGAAAAGTTACTATTATTTTAAGTGAAAAATGATATGAAATCTCCTCTTATTTCTATTGACAAAATTATTTAAATAAAAAAAGGAGGCAAAATTGCCTCCTTATAAATTTCAAATTTCTGTTAATTAATTCAAACCAAATGTAAATCCTAAACCTACATTATTGGCGTTAATTCCATCATTACTTACACCTTCGTAAAATAACGATAAACTTGTAGCATTACCAACCACATAACTTAACATTGGTTTGTAATAAAATCCACCATCATTACCATCATTAATTCCAAATGCGTAACCAAGTTTAGAACCTGCTGAAAAACTATCTGTTAATCTATACATTAAAGAACCAGCAACTGGTAAATACTGAATAGATTCAGCCTCAATAGTTGTTCCTAATACCTCATAGTCTTTTCCAAAATAATTTAAAAAACCTGCAGAAACTCCTAACATTAAATCGCTTTCAGTTGCAAAAGAATACCCAACATCTCCACTTAATGCAAAAGAAGAATAATCTTCTACATCTGAAACAGGTAAACCTGCATTTACACTAACTGAAAACTGTGCGCTTGCAGCTAAAGAACTCAAAACTAAAGCGAATACTAAAATTACTTTTTTCATTATATTTATTTTTAAGATTATACCACAAAACTAGAATAATGTGACTCTCTATTTTAACTCAATCACTATTATTAAGAACTATATTGATGTTTTACCAACGAAACCTTTTATATATAATCTTTATCGATTTTTTAGAAGTATCTTAATATGCAAATCAAACAAATCAACACTATTAAACATAAAATTTAAATTGTAATTTTACAATATGAAATGGCAAAACGCAATAAGAGATTATCAATTATACTTAAAGATTGAACGTGGTTTATCTCAAAATACTGTTGAAAGTTATTCTAGAGATTTAGATAAATTAACTTTATTTCTTCAGGAAAATGATATCGAAGAAACTCCTATTTCTATTGATAAAACTATTGTACAGCAATTTATTTATGAAGTTGCGAAAAAAGTAAATCCAAGAAGCCAAGCAAGAATAATATCAGGATTAAGAAGTTTTTTTGATTATTTAGTTTTTGAAGATTACAGAGAAACGAATCCTACAGATTTATTAGAAGCTCCGAAAATTGGCCGAAAATTACCTGATACTTTATCCGAAGAAGAAATAAATGAATTAATTTCTGCTGTTGATTTGAGCCATTCTCAAGGTGAAAGAAATAGAACTATTTTAGAAACCATGTACAGTTGTGGCTTAAGAGTTAGCGAGTTAGTTTCACTAAAATTATCTGATTTATTTTTTGAGGAAGGCTTTATAAAAGTTACAGGTAAGGGAAATAAGGAACGTTTTGTACCTATTCATTACAATGCTCAGAAATACATAACTATATATATTTCTGAAATTAGAAGTCATTTAAAACCTAGCAAAGGTTTTGAAGACACACTCTTTTTAAACAGAAGAGGAAAAGGTTTAACAAGACAAATGATTTTTACAATTTTAAAAGATTTATCTGTAAAAATCAATCTAAATAAAAAAATAAGTCCACATACATTAAGACATTCCTTTGCAACACATTTATTAAAAAATGGAGCGGATTTAAGAGCGATACAACAAATGTTAGGTCATGAAAGCATTACCACAACAGAAATTTATGTTCATTTAGATACAAGCTATTTAAAAGAAGTTGTAGAAACGTATCATCCTAGAAAATAGCAAAACCCAAAGCCCATCCTAGCCTTCCCAAAGGGAAGAGACTCTTACTCTTGTGGAAAATTAGGAATTAGGAAAAAATTCTTATTAAATAAAAAAATACTAAAAAGATTACTCTTGTGTGAGACGCTTTCAGCGTGACAAGTTTATAAATAAAAAATCTCGTTCAATTAAGAACGAGATTTTTAAAATATTAAAAACACAACAGTGTTTCTTCCCTTTGGGAAGATTAAAGATGGGCTTTTTTATTTAGCTACATTCACAGCTCTAGTTTCTCTAATTACAGTAACTTTTACTTGTCCTGGATACGTCATATCATTTTGTATTTTTTGTGAAATACTAAAAGATAATTCAGCCGCTTTTGTATCATTTACTTTATCACTCTCAACCATTACTCGTAATTCACGACCAGCTTGAATAGCATATGCTTTTTGAACCCCTGTAAAGCCAAAAGCAATTTCTTCTAAATCTTTTAAACGTTGAATATAAGAATCCAAAACTTGACGTCTTGCACCTGGTCTTGCTCCAGAAATAGCATCACAAACTTGTACTATTGGAGAAAGTAAACTCTTCATTTCAATTTCATCATGGTGAGCTCCAATTGCATTACAAACTTCTTCCTTTTCACCATATTTTTCAGCCCATTGCATTCCTAAAAGTGCGTGAGGTAATTCGCTTTCTTCATTTGGCACTTTACCAATATCATGCAATAAACCTGCTCTTTTAGCTAATTTTGCATTTAAGCCCATTTCAGAAGCCATAATTCCACAAAGATTTGCAACTTCACGTGAATGCTGTAGCAAATTCTGTCCATAAGAAGATCTGTATTTCATACGACCAACAGTTTTAATCAATTCTGGGTGTAAACCATGAATTCCTAATTCTATCACTGTTCTTTTACCAACTTCTATAATTTCTTGGTGAATTTGGTTTTCAGTTTTCTTAACAATCTCTTCAATTCTTGCTGGGTGAATTCTACCATCTGTTACCAATTTATGCATTGATAAACGAGCAATTTCTCTACGAACAGGATCAAAACAAGAAAGTATAATTGCTTCTGGAGTATCATCAACAATAATTTCTACACCAGTTGCAGCTTCTAAAGCTCTAATATTACGTCCTTCTCTACCAATAATTCTACCTTTAACATCATCTGACTCTAAGTTAAAAACAGATACACAATTTTCTACTGCTTGCTCTACCCCAACTCTTTGTATAGTTCCTAAAACAACTTTTCTAGCTTCTTGTTCTGCTGTTAATTTTGCTTCTTCAATAGATGTTTGTACAAAAGCCATTGCTTCTGACTTAGCTTCCTCTTTTAAAGAAGAAACCAATTCTTTTTTAGCATCTTCTGCAGATAAACCAGAAATTTGCTCTAGCATATCTACATGACGTTTGTGCATTTTATCTAAATCTTCTTCTTTCTTTTCTAAAAAATCGATTTTAAAAACGTAATCTTTTTCTTTTTGTTCTAAAGATTGGTTTAAACGTTTATTTTTATCAAATTCAGATGCTACCTTAGATTCTCTATCTCTAATTCTTTTTTCTACATCAGAAATCTTTTTTTCTCTTGATAAAATAACTTTTTCGTGCTCAGATTTAAGTTCGATAAATTTTTCTTTTGCTTGTAAAATTTTATCTTTCTTAACAGATTCTGCATCAATTTTAGCTTCTTTTAAAATCGTTGCTGCTTCTTTTCTTACGCCATTAAGCATTTTTTTACCTTTAGATTTCTCCATCGATCTAAAGATTATAAATCCTAAAGCTACTCCTATAAAAACTCCCATAATAATGGGTAGTATCATTCCTTCCATAATTTAAATTTATATATATAAAAAAAGCCTACATTAGATAGGTTTTTAAACTCCAATATGACATTTATAGGACTAACTAACTGTTCAAGGATCCAATGAAAACTGTATCAGACTGAAATAAATTCCAGTATAAATGTTCAGCATTATTGGCATGCTATAGTAGTTAAGACTCATCCTTCATAATAGAATAGTGTTGAGTTTAATAAACAATTACTAACGTAGGCAGTGTGTTGTTAATGTATTTTAAAGAACTTATTCTAAATGACTACTTACTAATTTAGTAAGCGCATTTAATTTTTGCATTTCTTCTTCTTTAATGTCAGTTTTATTTAAAGATAATAATTCTAATTTAGAAGCAAATTGTAGTGCAGACATGGCTAAAACATCTTGTTTATCACTTACTGCATAATTTTGCTCGTACATAGAAATTAACTTATTTATTGCAGTTGCAGCTTTACGCATTGCCTCTTCCTCTTTAGTGTTATTAACACTTAACGGATAAGTTCTACCTGCAATTATAATTTTAATCTTTAATTTTCCACTCACAATTTAAAGAACTTTATTCTTGTAACTGAACAATACATTTATCAATTTCTTTGATTAATGAATTTATTTTCAGTTTTGTATCTTTTGTATTTGAACTACTGCCTTCAATAGTTTTAGCTATTTTAAGCAAATCAAACTCTTTCTTTTGAGTTATTAAAATTTGCTCTTTTTCTGAAAGCTTTTGTTGTAATACTTGGTTATTTTGAAGCAAAATAGTGTTTTCTTTTTTTAAAAACTCATAATTAGAAAGCAAGTTTTGCAACGTTTTTTCTAATAAATGAATTGCTTCTAGTGTATTACTCATTTTACTTTTTAGCATAAACTATCTCTACAAAGTTAGCATTCTGTTTTAAATTTTACAACATTTTATTGCTTTTTTAATAATTCGCTGATGTTGAACTAATTACAATAAAAATGATTTTACTATTTTTACCTAAAATTATTACTCTTTGAAACATATAGTAACACTCGTATTTTTAGCAATTTATTCCCTAAGTTTTTCACAAGAAAAATATCCTCAAGATTATTTTAGAGATCCTTTAGATGTGCCTATTTTTTTATCAGGTTCTTTTGGAGAATTAAGAAGCAACCACTTTCATGCTGGTTTAGATATTAAAACACAAGGCAAAGAAGGATTAAAAGTGTATGCAACTGCAGATGGTTATGTGTCAAGAATTAAAGTGCAACAATTTGGGTATGGCAAAGCTATTTATATTACACATCCAAATGGTTTTACAACTGTTTACGGACATTTAAGTATCTTTAATGATGAGATTGATGCAGCTGTGAGAAACATCCAATATGAAAAAGAGAGTTATGAAACTGGCAATCTTTTTTTTAAGGAAAATGAATTCCCCGTAAAAAAAGGAGATGTTATCGCTTTTTCTGGTGATACAGGTGGTTCAGGTGGACCTCATTTACATTTTGAAATCAGAAATACAATCACAGAAAATATTATAAACCCTTTGCTATTTGGCATCAAAGTAAAAGACACAAGAACACCAACTTTTCAAGGTTTAAAAGTATATGCTTTGAATGTGGATGCTCGAATAAATCAACAAAACAAAAACTTTCAGATTCCTATAAAAAAGATCAGCGAAGGCAATTATACTGCAGATAGAACTTCTGCAAGTGGGCTTATTGGCTTTAGTGTAAGTGCTTTTGATCAATTTAATGGTGTGCCAAATAAAAACGGAATTTACAGCTTAGAAATGCTGGTAAATGGCAAACGTGTTTATTATCATGATGTAGAAATATTTTCTTTTGCTCAAAGTAAATTTTTGAATTTACATATTGATTATGAGCACTATAAAACATATAAAAAGCGATATCAAAAAACACATAAAGAAACTGCCAACAAATTATCGATCTATGAAGATTTGATAAATAAGGGAAAAATCGACATTCAAGAAAACATGAATTATGCTATAGAGATTATCGCAAAAGATTTTGCAGGCAATTCTAGTTCTTTAAAATTTTCTGTTGCTGGTAAAGAAAGTAATGCCCTTTTTTCCGAAATTAAAGACACTACTAATTATAAAATAGTTGCCAAAAAATTCCATAAATTTAGTCAAGAGAATGTAACAATTGCTTTTCCTAAAAACACGTTTTATGAAGATGTGTATTTAGATTTTAAAGTTGATAAAAAAATAGCTAAAATACATACACCAACAATTCCACTTGATAAAAACTTCACACTTACTTTTAATGTTTCTGAATACACTGAGGAAAAAAAAGAACAACTATATATTGCAAATTTAGAGAACCCAAGATACCCAAGATATCAATATACAAGAAAAAAAGACAGCACTTTTTATACTACATCTAAAACTTTAGGTGACTATACATTATTAACTGATAATCAAAAACCTAAAATAAAAATTTTGTACTTTAAAGATGATCAATGGATATCGAGTTCTAAAACTATACAAGTAAAAATAAGTGATACTGGTTCTGGTATTAAAGATTGGAAAGCAACTATAAATGATGAATGGGTTTTAATGCAATACAATCATAAAAAAGGAATATTAACCTATAATTTTAGTGATAAAAAATTGGTTGGTAGCAAACATATCTTTAATCTTGTAGTATCAGACAATGTTGGGAATACGAATACGATTTCTACAACGTTCTTTAAGAAACAAATAAACTAATTTTTGTGAAAAAAATATTCTTACTCTTACTATTACTTCCTAGTTTTTTAGCTGCTCAGAAAACTACCATCTTAAAAGGTACTGTAAAAAACAGCCAAAAAGAAGGCATAGAAGAAGTTTCTATAAAGTTCGGAAACACAGGAACTGCAACAGATATTGATGGAAACTATTCTATTAGAATTCCTTTAGACCAAGAAATAACCATTGTTTTTAGCCATGTTTCTTATAAAACTTTTACAGAAAAAATAACAGCAACCAATAGAACTGTCATTCGCTTCTCACCTACTTTACTTCTAAAAACAGAAAAATTAAAAGAAGTTATTATAAAAGATAGCAGAAAAGAAGCTGCAGGTATTATTAGTATCGATGTTAAAAAAGCTCAAAATATTGTGGGACCTAATGCTGGTGTTGAGAATGTTTTAATGACATTACCAGGTGTAAATAACAATAATGGATTAAGTACACAATACAATGTTAGAGGTGGTAATTTTGATGAAAACTTGGTATATGTAAATGGAATTGAAGTCTATAGACCTTTCTTGATACGATCTGGTCAGCAAGAAGGTTTGAGTTTTATCAATACAAATATGGTAAGAAATATCGATTTTTCTGCTGGAGGTTTTCAAGCAAAATATGGAGATAAATTATCATCAGTTTTAGATATTACCTATAGAAAACCAACAGAAACTGCTACAACTGTAGATGCAAGTTTATTGGGTGCAAGTGTAACTTTTGAAGGAAATTTTTTAAATGATAAATTAAGTACAATCACTGGAATTCGTTACAGAGACAACAGTCTGTTTGTAAATAGTAAACAAATTGAAACGAATTTTAGACCGAGATTTACAGATGTACAAACCTATTTATCTTATGAATTTTCAGAAAAATTTGAATTAAATTTTCTTGGAAATTTTTCTCTTAACAATTATAATTATCAACCTATATCTAGAAGAACTCGTTTTGGAACAGTTGCAAATCCTCTAGAATTAGTGGTTTTTTATACGGGTGAAGAACAAAATAATTATTTAACACTTTTTGGTGCTTTATCTGCAGATTTTAAAGTAAATGAAAATTTCACACTAACTGGAACAACATCAAGATACAACACACAAGAAGAAGAACATTTTGACATTGCTGCACAATATAATTTAGGTGAAGTTGATGCCAATATTGGTTCAGAAAATTTTGGAGAAGTTGAGTTTTCACAAGGAATTGGTTCGCAACTAAACCACGCACGTAATGATTTGGATGCTTTAATTACCAACGTACAAATTAAAGGAACCATTAAACAAGAAGATATTCAGTGGAATTTTGGTGTAAAATATCAAAAGGAAGATATAAAAGATAGAATAAGAGAATGGGAAGTAATTGACTCTTTAGGCTTTGCTATTAGACCACCTTTTAGCCCATCTAACAACCAACCTTATGAAGCTTTTGAAGGTGAATTAACACCTTTTCAATCGATAAGAAAAGATAACAATGTTGCTATCAATAGAGTTTCTGGTTTTGTTCAGTTTAATAAACGTGCAGTTTGGAACGATCATGATATTTGGTATAATGTTGGTGTGAGAGCTCATACTTGGTCAGTTACAGGAAATGGAATTTCCTCAAAAAATCAAATTATAGTGAGTCCAAGAGGTCAATTTGCTATCAAACCAAATTGGGAAAAAGATATGTTGTTTCGTGTTTCTGGTGGGTTTTATTCACAACCTCCTTCTTACAGAGAATTAAGAGATTTTGATGGAAACGTAAATGTGGATGTAAAAGCTCAAAAATCGATTCATTTTGTATCTGGAATGGATTATAGTTTTACAATGTGGGAAAGACCTTTTAAGTTAACCACAGAAGTATATTACAAAGATTTGTCGGATGTAAATTCTTATACCATTGATAATGTTAGAATCAGGTACAGAGCAGATAATGTTACAGAAGCATATGCTTATGGATTAGATTTACGTTTGAATGGCGAGTTTGTTCCTGGTAGTGAAAGCTGGGTAAGTATTGGTTATTTAAAAACAGAAGAAAATATTAATGACAGAGGTTATATTGCAAGACCTTCTGACCAACGTATAAAATTTGGAATTCTATTTCAAGATTATGTACCAAATTTACCAGATTTAAAAGCCTATTTAAATTTAGTGTATAATTCTGGAGTTCCTGGAGGTGCTCCTGCATATTCAGATCCTTACAATTTTCAAAATCGTTTGCGCGATTATAGACGAGCAGACCTAGGTGTTTCTTATATATTTGCTGATGCTAACAAACAATTTTCTACTGGCTGGCTATCTCAATTTAAAGAGCTTTCTGCAGGTTTAGAATTGTTTAATATGTTTGATATTCAAAATGCAATAACCAATACTTGGGTTAGAGATGTGTATTCTAAGACACAATTTGGAATTCCAAATTTTATGACAGGCAGAGTTTTAAACTTTAAAGTAGCAATGAAATTTTAAGCCTTATTAGCTACCAGTTAATCTCATTGTAAATTCGTTGTTAAAAGAACTTCCTGTAACACTTTCATCAACCTGAATTTCATTCATTTTATAATACTTACCTTTAAATTCGATGCTCGTGTTTCCTTCCCATTTGCCACTTGAATTTTCTGCGTAATATAAAAATTTGGTATTAAACATTTCTCTTAAATAAACCTCTTTATAAGGTTCTATGTTGAACCACCCCTCAGTAACCCACTCATTATCTGTATCCCTATATCTTATAATTATAGATGCAGTGGACGAAGTTTTATTTTCAAAATGAATTTCTGTTGGATATAATTTTGTTTTTTCATATCCATCTTCATACGTAATTTTAGATTTTATACTCCCATTACCACTATCATAAGAATACCAAACACCTGTTTTATTGTCATTTTTATAATACCCTTCAGTATCTAAATTTAGTCTAGTGTTACCATGATAATATTTTGCTTTTCCATATTTTTCTCCAGCTATATAGTTGATAACAGACTTTACTTTTAAATTAGGATAAAGTTCAACCCATTCTCCTGTTTTTTCATCGTCTCTATATTGTCCACTAATT
>CAXBPL010000079.1:0-9423 GCA_963977615.1 uncultured Polaribacter sp.
ATTAAAATGCAATACTTGTGGTGGTCATTTAGGACATTCTTTTGATGATGGCCCAGCTAAAACCACAGGAAAACGTCATTGTATAAATGGAGCTGCTTTAGAATTTGTAGCTGCAAAATAGGGAACACAACACTTTTAAAATATTCAAAAATACCTTCAAATTAAATTTTGAAGGTATTTTTATTTTTGGTTATTTTTTAAATCAATTTTTCAATAGTAAACTATATTCGAAAGGTGAAATTCTTACTAAAATAACTTTATTATTTTTAATATTTTAAATCTAAAAGACAATAAAACAATCATTTTCAGACGCTTATATTTTACCTTTTTTAATATCAAGAAATTAATTTATCGTTGAAAGTCTTTATTTTTTTCACGAAAAGAAATCAATTATTTTTTTTAAAAAAAAATATAATTTTATTGTGACTCTTAGATAAACAAGGGGTCTAAAATTAAAGAAAAACAAATCAAAAAAATTGATTACAAAAGCGATCGTAAAGTAAATTAATATGCATAAATTTGCCCCGAGTTTTATATTAAAATTTAATTTTTATAACTAAGCCCCCCATTAGTAAATTGAAAAAAATACTTATTATATACATATTTGTATATCAATGCTTTGCATTCTCTCAGCAACAAACTAAAAAATATTCTGTTTTAAAATCTACAATTACTTCTGTAGGTTCTGCAACAATATACGCAACAAACAATAATTATAGTGTACAACAAAGTATTGGTCAATCTGGTATTATTGGTACAAAAAAAACAAAAAAAGTTTCTGTACAACAAGGTTTTTTAACAAATACATTATTCTTTAAAGTAGATAATAGTTCTGAAACTACAATTAAAGAAACTTTAGATTTTGTTATTTCTCCAAACCCTTTTATCGATTATATAAAAATAGATTTTGCTAAAAAAACTACTCATGATGTTTACATCAGAATTTTTGATGTAAATGGAAAGGTTTTTAACTCAGAAAAACACCCACCTACAGATCAAATTATTATCCCAATGAATAGATTTAGTATTGGAACTTATCTAATACAAATTAAGAGTGGTGAAAATTCATCAACTAAAAAAATAATGAAAGTACAATAAACAGCATGTTTAAAAATAAAACTACATATAGCTTTATCCTATTTCTTACAGCCTTTATTTCTGTAGGAAATGCACAGCAGGTTTATTTAGAAGCTGGTGTAGAAAATGCTTATTTTAAAAATTATGAAAATAATTTAGGTAGTAATACTTTAGATTTAAATTACGCAAAATCTGAAGATTTGTTTTTAGAAGGTGGTCTTAGAGCCAACTTTTTTACAGACAGGTTTCAAGGAGAAGTTGGTGCAAGCTATAATAAATACATTATAAACACTGGTTTTTATGTTGGTAATAATCCACAAAGTATTCCTTTAAGATACAACTTAACGTATATAGGTGTAAAAACTGGGCTTAATTTTGCGGTTTTAAACGATCCTTTATTCAAAATAAAAGTACACGCAAATATCTCTTTTGATTATTTAACAAAAGCAACTAGCGCATATCAAAAAGTAGTAAACGATTTAATTGCAGATAACACCTATGATAGAAGTTTAGTGCGTTATCACAGAGGTTTTAGTGCTGAATATTTTATATCAGATAATTTATCAACTTATTTAAAATATAATATTGCAGATAGTTTTATAGAAAAAAATCAAGATAGCAATATAGGAGAACAATATTCTTTGCATACAAATGCTTTTTCTTTTGGGTTACTTTTTAGTATTAATGGTTCTAATAATAGATGTTATGGGTCATTTTAAAATAAATACTAAAATGCATTTTGCAACAAAAATATGGCTAATCTTATTTTTGTTTGGGTCAACTATTATTTGTGCTCAAACACCAGGTTTTAATTATCAAGCATTAATCCTTAATAATGTAGAAATACAAATTCCTGGAACTAATACTGTGCAAAATCAAGTGCCTTTAAGCTCTGAAGATGTTACACTTCGTTTTACAATAACTAATGATGCAGGAATAGAATATACTGAAGAACATTTAGTTACTACTGATGAAAATGGAATGGTTTCTCTTATTGTTGGTGAAGGAACACCTATAGATTATACTTTTAATGACATTATTTGGGATGGAAAACTAAAATATTTAAATGTTGAGTTAGATATACATAGTAATAATGAAGGTTTCGTTTTTCTAGATACTCAAAAAATATTATACATCCCACATCCTAATCAAGCATATAGTGTTGTAAGAATTGTACAATCTTTAAACGATTTAGTACCTCCTTATAAAACTGGTGAAATAATTTGGTTAACTAATTATGGCCCAAATGCGAACCCAACTTTAATGATTTGGGATGGTACCAATTGGCTGCCTGTAAACGATGATTTTGATCCAACAAATGAATTTGGACTTATTACTGTTGATAATGATGCTGCAAAAAATAAAAAGTTTACAAGCCCAAAAGATGGTGATCAAGTTTGGAATAAGGCCTGTGAATGTATTCAGGTTTATAGTGATGGTAATTGGGTTTCTGTAAAAACTTTAGCTTTAAACGGACTTACAAAAGTTGGGAACACTTTAAAATTAGGTGGCAATTTAACAGAACCAACTACAATTACAACAACAGCAACCAATTCAATTGCTTTTAAAGGATTAATAGAAAGCACAAATAATGAAGATCAAATTGTAGTTGCAGATAAAAATACAGGTGTTTTAAAACAAAGACCACTTTCTTCTATAACACAAAAAAAAGAAATAATTATAACAGCTACAGATGGTCAGTTAGTATTTACAACACCTTTAAATATTACAAGTAAAGATAAAATAGATGTTTATAGAAATGGCGTTCGTATAGATTTTACAACTGTAAATACTACAAGCATAAAATTAGAACCAGAAGCCATTTGCTATAAAGATGACAAAATTAGAATAGTTCAATTATATTAAAATAACAATAAAAGTAAAAAAATTACAATAAAAACAATTACAAATTTTAACAATGAAAACAATGAAAACAATTACAAGTAAATTTAAAATTGCGTTAGTAGCAGTAGGATTATTAACTATTGGATCAATGAGTGCACAAACAAAAGATGCAGCTTCTGCAAACGTTATTAAAGACACACCTGCAGATGGTGCTGTAGTTAGAGTTATTGATAATAAAGGTACAATTAAATATTTACAAACTAATAATGGTATTACCTCAATTACATCTACAACAACTAATAATAAAACAACCACAACTTGGCAATTAGGAGGTACTTTAACTGACAGTACTTATATTGATGTTTCAGATAAAATATTTGCTTTAGATGGTATTAAATTAATTACTCCTACTGATGGAGATGCAACTACTTTAGCTTCTACAGATGCTGTAACATTATCTGATGGTAAAGTTGGAGGAACTGCAGGTGGAACAGGTTGGGCTGTACTAATTAGAAATGAAGCTACAGGTGAAACTCAAAAGATTTTAGCATCAGATTTAATAACAGCTGGTCGTGAAGAATTTCCAATTGCTGCTGATGGAGATGTAGCAGTAACAGCATCAGGTTTGGCAGCTGGAACAGCAATTAGTAAAATATCTGTATACAGAAATGGTGCAAAACTAAGAGCTAGTATTGACTATAACCTAACTGGAGCTGATACTATTACACTTACTCTAGTTACTACAGCACCAAATGACTGGACTACTTACGCTGGTGATATTATTGAAGTTCAGTGGGTTTATTAAATAGAAAATAGATTAAATTTTCTTGTTTAGTTATATTTATAAGATATGAAGAGTTGATTTTAAGTAATCAACTCTTCAAAACAAGTAACATTAAAATAAATTAAGGTTATATTAAAAGTGTAGCTTTCTAGTATATGTTTTTTAAAACAATCATTAAGTTTCTAATATTTTTATTTTGTGCAATTTGCATACAAAAAAGTTTTGCTCAAGAAGTTAGGGTTATTGACAATAAAGGAACTATTAACACATTAGTTAATAATAAATTCACAACGTCTAACAATGAACCTATTGATCCTTTAGAAGGTGATATTTGGTTTGACAATACAGACTCAATAAATATAATAACTAAAATTTATGATAACACTAGTTCAAGTTGGATTAAAATCAATTTAAAAAAATTACAAGATGATGATGCAGATACTAGTATATCTGTAGAAAAAATTACTGATGAAGACATTATTCGTTTTCAAACTTTAGGCACAGAGAGAATGCTTATAAATTCATTAGGAAACGTTGCAATTGGCAACTCAAATCCTTATGCTCAGGCTATTTTAGATTTAACGAACACTCAAAAATTTGGATTTTTACTACCAACAGAATTAAAACCCATAGATATTTTAACACCAACAGACGGCATGCTAATGTATTCTTCTCAAAATAAAAACGCTTATTTAAGAGCAGGAAATGCCTGGAAACCAATTACATTTAATAGTGTTACCAACGAATTAATTTTTGAGGGAACTGGAGCTGATAGTAATTTTTATTATGTTTCATTAATTATAAATAATGACTGGAAAGTTATCAAATATAATAAATCAGATGTTAATGTAGAATTAGAAGCTACTATTTCGAATAATGCAGGTCAAACTTCGCAACCAACAACTTTAACTGAATGCCAAGCTTTAACTTATAACTAAATCTATATCATTATGAAAAAAGTTATATGTACAATTATTGTTTTACTTTCTGTTTTATATAGTTATTCTCAAACTTATACAGTAGATAATGGCACATTAGTTTGCACAGGTACTGGTATTACAAGTGATGGTATATACAATGCACTAATTTCTAACGGAATTGGATCTGGTCATTTTAGAGAAACCATTGCAGGAAACAAGAAAACGTATGTTTTTAATGCTCCTATTAGAATAGGAAACGCTGCAAATAGTGGCTCAAGTTCAGTTTGGAATTGTTCTAATGAACATATTAAAATAAATGCTGCTAGCTTTCAAATATATGGAAGTGTTCTACAAGGAAATATCACTGGTGGTCAAAGTGCAGATGGTGGAAGTTTCTCAGTAGTTGGAACTACAGATGATACTTTTAGATTATTTGATAATGGAATTTTTAAAGCTTATGGAAGTGCTATATATGCTCAAAATAGAATTAGAGTTGATAATAATTGTGAGTTTATAGTGGTTGATTGTGACTTTGAACCAGAAGATGGTGTAAGTGTATTTGATAATCCTTGGTTTTCTAGCGATTCTTTTATTTCTTATGATAGAACTAGAATACATCATACTAAAGCAGTTGGTATTAAATTATATACAGCTAATAACACCAATACATTTTCTTTAAATGCAACAAAAGTAGAAGGCTGTAAATATGCATTTCAACTTGGTAATGGAAATAATTTAACACCTATTTTAAAAGATGTAGAAATAAATAGTTGCGAATTTCATATTGTACCAAACCAAGGAAATGCAACTATTGTTTTTGTAAATCCAGATTTTACTACGCTAAGAGCAGATATTGAAGACGTAAATGATATTTCTACAATTGCATTTAGATATGCTGCTAAAGTATTAGATGCTGCAAACATACCTATTGAAAACGCAAGTTGTTACTACATAGATGGTAGTTCTAATATTGTTTTAAACAATAAACTTACAGATGCTGCTGGCAATATAACAGGATTAGTTAATTATGATGGAGAAACATGTTTACAAAATTCTACGTATGAAGGAAACACAAAAACAGATAGACAAAACCACATAAAATCTTTTGCTAGCTATTTACACAATCTAAAATCGGAACCATTTGTTGTTAACAAAGATATTTCAGAAAATATTATTTTATCTAATGATATACTTATTACAGAGCCTTCAAAAGCAATTACAAATGCATATACAGAAATAGAAACAACAGCAAAATTTTATGATCGTGCAAAAGCATTTCTAGTAGATAACTACAAGGGAGAAACAGCTACTATAATTACAAAAAATGATAATACAATTGATGCAAAAGGCCATAATGTAATTATTGATGCTACAGCTACAACAGCTTTTGCATTTGATGGATCTACAATTACTATTAAAGCAAACGTTTATACTGGTAATATTATAACATCTACTTCAGCAACAATTACAACTAAAAATGGAGCATTATTAGAAGGTGGATATTCTGATAGTTCAGGAATTAATAAATTTGTTCACTTAGATTGGAATGATAACACACAGTTGGAGGTTTCTTTCGTAAATAATGATGATGATAGTTTAATAACATCAACTGGTGCATCACCAACAACTCAAATATATAAAGGCTTTTTTTTATTACCAACTCCTGCACCAACTAATGGTGTAAGTGTAGAAATATCCTTTTCAACTGCTGGTGGATCTCCTCTCTATGAATCAATAATTCCATTAAAAGATTTAAGTTTTATTAATTTAAAAGTATTATTAGATAACAGAGGTACAGAGGAAAATCAATTAGAAATGTTATATCTCTACAAAAAACTTTTAGTTAAAACAGAAGCCATAAAAAACTCATTAAGTATTACAAATAATACAAATGTTTCTTTAACTGAAACTATTACAAATACAAATTCTACAGCTAGTGCTACTTTAGAAAATCAAGAAGCACTAATACGTCTTTTAAAAAGATTATTAAGTAAAATTACGGCCAATAGAGAATCACTAAAAAATTAATAAATTTATTAGAATATCTAATTCTATAAAATGACTATTTTTTTTTAAAAAATTCAGTTAATTATTTTATATTTATGCATTCTAAATATAAAATATTGTTGAATGGATAAAATTGAAATTGCTGATTTACTTGAAGTAAAGCATCAAGAATTATTTTCATGGATAGAAAATCAACCGATAGAAAACTGGGAAAAAGGTCCAAAAGATAAATGGACTGAAGGACAACATATTTTGCATTTGGTAAACAGCTTGCAGTTATTAAACAACGCTTTAAGCTATCCAAGGTTCTTTCTAAAATATAAATTCGGTTTAGCAAACAGACCTTCTAGAGATTATAAATCTGTCGCAAAAAAGTATGAAGATAAATTGGAAGAAAACCAATCTAGAGCCTCAAAATTTAATCAAAACTTAAAAATACCGACTTTAAAAGAAAGAGAACGTTTGCTTACAAAGTTTCAAATTCAGCAGAAAAAATTACAATACAAAACAAAAAAAATAAGCGAAAAAAACTTAGATACATTAGTTATTCCTCATCCACTAATGGGAAAAATGACAATTAGAGAAATTATAATGTGGACAGCTCATCACACAGAACATCATACAGAAACCTTAAAATTGTTGTATTAATTGAACAAAATAATTCGCCAACCTTATTTATTTTTCTTTGGATTATCGATTATAACTTTCATAACAGCTTTTATTTTTGGTGATAAAAATTTAGATATTTCAATTTTCGACACCTATTTTGTAATTCCATATAAATATTTTTGTCAATTTTCTGCAATTTTTTATTTGATGATAGGATTAAATTATTTTGCTCTAAATTGGACTGAAAAATTACCTATAAAATGGTTAACAATCTCACATCTATTTTTACAATTATTATCTCTACTCCTATTGATCACAAAAAATAATTGGAATTGGATTGACTTTTCTAACAACCCAAATGAGTATGCTAATTTTATTTTATTTCTATCACTGCTCATTTTTATAATATCAATTTTTATTCATTTAGTAAACTTTTTTGCAAGTCTGCTTTTAAACAGAAATTAATCTTTTATAAGCGAGTTCTTATAATTATATTTGTGTTTACTAAAAAAGAATACAAATTATGTTTAATAATTTAAGTGATAAGCTAGATAAAGCCTTACACACCTTAAAAGGTCATGGGCAAATTACAGAAATAAATGTTGCAGAAACTTTAAAAGAAGTTAGAAGAGCACTTTTAGATGCCGATGTTAACTTTAAAATTGCTAAAGAATTTACCAAAAAAGTACAAACTGAAGCTTTAGGACAAGATGTTTTAACAACATTAAACCCTGGACAATTAATGGTGAAGTTGGTTAAAGACGAACTTACTAAATTAATGGGTGGTGAAACTGTTGGTATAAATTTACAAGGTTCACCAACTGTAATTTTAATGTCTGGTTTGCAAGGTTCTGGAAAAACTACTTTTTCTGGAAAATTAGCAAATTACTTAAAAACCAAAAAATCTAAACAAGTTCTTTTAGTAGGTTGTGATGTGTACAGACCTGCAGCAATTAACCAATTACAAGTAGTTGGAGAGCAAATAGGTGTAGAAGTATATGCAGAAGTTGGCAACAATAATCCTGTAGAAATTTCTAAAAATGCAATTGCACATGCCAAAGCAACTGGAAAAAATGTTGTAATTATTGATACTGCAGGACGTTTGGCTGTAGATCAAGAAATGATGACAGAAATTTCTAACATTCATAAAACTGTAAATCCACAAGAAACGTTGTTTGTGGTAGATTCTATGACTGGACAGGATGCTGTAAATACTGCAAAAGCCTTTAACGATATTTTAAATTTTGATGGTGTTGTACTTACAAAGTTAGATGGAGATACAAGAGGTGGTGCTGCATTATCAATCAAATCTGTCGTTAACAAACCAATTAAATTTATTGGTACTGGAGAAAAAATGGAAGCAATTGATGTTTTCTATCCAGATAGAATGGCAGATAGGATTTTGGGAATGGGAGATGTTATTTCTCTTGTTGAAAGAGCTCAAGATCAATATGATGAGGAAGAAGCAAGAAAATTACAGAAAAAGATTGCTAAAAATCAGTTTGGTTTCGACGACTTTTTAAGTCAGATTCAGCAAATCAAAAAGATGGGAAGCATGAAAGATTTAATGGGCATGATTCCTGGAGCTGGAAAAGCTATGAAAGATGTAGATATTGATGATGATGCCTTTAAAGGAATTGAAGCAATTATCCACTCTATGACTCCTGCAGAAAGAAGCACGCCTGCAACTATAGATTCTAGCAGAAAAAAGAGAATTGCACAAGGTTCTGGAACAACAATTACAGAAGTAAACCAATTGATGAAGCAATTTAACCAAATGAGCAAAATGATGAAAATGATGCAAGGTGGTGGTGGCAAAAAAATGATGCAAATGATGAAAGGCATGAAATAAAATATAAAGGTTACTTTTTTAGTAACCTTTTTTAATTTTAAATCATTGAGGATTTAAAATATTTTAAATGAAAAAATCCTCAATTATCAGTTGTTATTTAAGGATACAAATCTAAAATTGATACAAATTTTCATTTATCAAAAAGTTAGAAAAATCATGAATAAGTATAAATTTATTCTAGTTTCAAGCTTTATAAAAAATTATAATTACTCATAATAATAATAATAATAATAATACATATTACAACATATTAAAAGAATTTAAAAAAATAACTTACAAGTAATACTATATATTTTAAAAGAAAAATGATTTTATTAGACGGAAAAAAA
>CAXBPL010000080.1:0-9282 GCA_963977615.1 uncultured Polaribacter sp.
TACAAGTAATACTATATATTTTAAAAGAAAAATGATTTTATTAGACGGAAAAAAAACAGCTGCAGACATTAAAGAAGAAATCGCTTTAGAAGTTCATGAATTAAAAAGTAATGGGCAAGATTCTCCTCATCTTGCAGCAATAATTGTTGGGAATGATGGTGCAAGTATCACCTATGTAAATGCAAAAGTAAAAGCGTGCGAACGTGTTGGTTTTGAATCTACATTAATAAGGTTACCAGAAAATATTACAGAAGAAGAACTTTTAAACGAAATTGCTGTTTTAAATGTTGATAATGATATTGATGGTTTTATAGTTCAACTGCCTTTGCCAAGACATATAGATGAGCAAAAAGTAATCATGGCTATAGATCCTGATAAAGATGTTGATGGTTTTCACCCAACAAACGTTGGTAAAATGGCTTTAAACCTACCCACTTTTATTTCTGCAACTCCCTTTGGTATTTTAGAATTATTAGATAGATATAATGTTGAAACTTCAGGAAAACATGTTGTTGTTTTAGGAAGAAGTCATATTGTAGGTAGTCCAATGAGTATTTTATTATCACAAAAAAGAAAAGTTGGAAACGCTACTGTAACTATGTGTCATAGTAGAACTAAAAATTTAAAAGAAATTACACTGCAAGCAGATATTATAGTTGCAGCTATTGGAATTCCTGAATTTTTAAAAGCAGATATGGTTAAAGATAATGTAACAGTTATTGATGTAGGAATTACAAGATTAGCAGATTCTAGCAAAAAAAATGGTTATCGATTAGTGGGTGATGTTGCTTTTGAAGAAGTTGCAAAAAAAGCTGATTTTATTACTCCTGTTCCTGGAGGAGTTGGCCCAATGACGATTGCTATGCTATTAAAAAACACACTTTTAGCTTGCCAAAGAAAAAGCTAAATAGAATATAAAAAAAAGCAATCCTTTTTTAGTATTTTCAAGTACTAAATAAAGAAACATAATTATTAGAATAAATTCAAAAAAAAACGCTTTTCATATAAATATGAAAAGCGTTTTTTTTTGAATATTAAATTAAACTTACTTGATATCTGAATTTAAATAATCAGGTAAAGTAGGATTTGTGGAATCGCTAAAATCATTTGTTGGGTCTCCATCATTATTAGCATCTTCATCTTTTGTCAAAACGCCATCTCCATCATCATCTCCATCAAAATAATTAGGTAAACCATCTCCATCAGTATCATCATTGTTTACTTCTCCATCATTATCTAAGTCTTCATTTATAGTTGGTATTCCATCATTATCATGATCCGTATCTGGAACTAATGTTAACAAATCTATATAAAAAAGCAAATTCGTATTTACTAAAGAACTTGTATAATTTTGAGTGTTAGAAGAAGGATAAGCCAAACCTGAAGGGATAAACAAAACTCCTTTACCTCCATTTAAATAGGTTATAGGACCATTGAAAACACCTCCTGTATTAGGATCTTTCATCAACTCACCACCTTTTAATTTTGTGTAACCATAAGACCAACCTTTTATTACAGATAAAAGATTAAACCAAATTCCTGTTGAATTACTATCAAAGTTAACACTACTAAAAGTTGTACCAGACATTGTTCTACCTGAATAATTAACATAAACTGAATCTACTTTAGTAGGGTTCCCTTTATCAGGATCTGCTCCAGAATCTCCTTCTTTAGCTACATAAACATATAATTTATAATCAATATCATTTTCTGTAACAGACATTGTTTTAAGTTTGTCGTCTTCGAAAATTGCAGTTTTACCAGTAACAAGTGTTTTTACGGAATCCAAATCTGCATCATAATAATGATTTTTTAAAAACTTTACTAGAGAATCGTTATCTGATATAGCTAAAGCTTCATGATCTATATCTGCAAATGGATCATTAATAAAATTATCGTCTCCACAAGCGTATATAATAGTTGCAAAAATAACAATCCCAATAATATTTTTTAATTTAGTCATTTATTTCTTTAAATTAGTGGGGCGCAATTTACCATTTTTATACCTTTGTAAAAAGGCAAAAGATATATTTTAACTTTTTTTTTATGAGAATAGATAAATACTTATGGTGCATTCGTGTGTTTAAAACAAGAAGCATAGCAACTACTGCTTGTAAAAAAGGGCAAGTTAAGATTGATGGTACTAATTTAAAGCCTTCTAAAGATATTTTTGGAGGCGAATTGATTGTTGTTAGAAAGAATCAAATTAACTATCAAATAAAAGTTTTAGATTTACCTCCAAGTAGAGTTGGCGCAAAATTGGTAGATATTTACCGAAAAGACGTTACTCCAAAAGAGGAATTTGAAAAAAACGAACTTTTAAAATATTCTAAAGATTATTATCGTAAAAAAGGTGCAGGAAGACCTACTAAAAAAGATAGAAGAGATATAGAAGATTACACAGAAGATACTTTTGAAGATACCACAGAAAACTTATGACAACAGAAAGCAATATTATTTTAGATACAATTCAAATAAATCAAAAAATTAAAAGAATTGCCTATCAAATTTATGAGAACAATACCACAGAAAAAGAGGTTATAATTGCTGGAATTGTTGGTAATGGCTACGTTTTTGCAGAAAAGTTAGTTGCAGCTTTGCAAGAAATATCTTCTTTAAATGTAATAATCTGCCAAGTAAACATCAACAAGAAAAAACCTTTAGAAAAAGTTTCTACCTCTTTAGCTATTAACGATTACAAAAACAAATCATTGGTTTTAGTTGATGACGTTTTAAACTCTGGCACTACTCTAATTTATGGAGTAAAACATTTTTTAGAAGTACCTTTAAAAAGATTTAAAACGGCTGTTTTAGTAAATCGAAATCATAAAAAATATCCTGTAAAAGCAGATTTTAAAGGTGTTTCTTTATCAACATCTATAAAAGAACATGTTCAGGTTACTTTTTCTGAAAATGAATCGAGTGCCTACTTAGTTTAGTAATAAAACTAATTCTTTTGCAACTTCCGTTTTTGTTTTATCATCAATTTTGATGGTCATTTTTGCTTGTTCATAAAAAAAACGTCTTTCAAAAAGATGCTTTGCAACAAATTCAGGAATTTTATCATCCTCTAAAGAAGCAATAATAGGTCTTTTTGCTTTCTTATTAATTAATCTTTTTACCATTGTAGGAACATTACCTTGTAAATAGATAGATGTGGTTGCTTTTTCTTTGATAATTTCCATATTATTGGCATAACAAGGAGTTCCTCCTCCTAAAGAAAGTATAAAATTATCATTTTCAGATAAGATTTCTTTCAAATACTTATTTTCTATGTTTCTAAAATAAATTTCTCCTTTTTGTTTAAAAATTTCGGCAATTGTTGTTTCTTCTTTGTCGATTATGTAATCATCTAAATCTATGAAATTCATTTTCAATTGTTTAGATATTTTTTTTCCAATACTTGATTTTCCTGAAGCCATATACCCCAATAACACAATTTTCATTTCTAAATATTTTTTACAAATATCGCGAAATTTATTCAATTTTATATTTCACATTTAAATGATAGGTAGTATATTTGCACCTCATTTAATTTAAGACTTGGTAGCTCAGTTGGTAGAGCATCTCCCTTTTAAGGAGAGGGTCCTGGGTTCGAGCCCCAGCCCAGTCACAATTTAAAAAAAGTTAAGCGAAAGCTTAACTTTTTTTATTTAAGTTTATACCAAAAAACTTTCTATAGGTTTATAGATATATTTTTAATTTATCTGCACACGTGGCGAAATTGGTAGACGCGCAAGCTTGAGGGGTTTGTGAACGTAAGTTCGTGGAAGTTCGAATCTTCTCGTGTGCACTTTTTAAAATGAATTATTTTTAAACTTCTTCACAAAAAATTAACTTTTTTAAACTGTATTATACTTAATTTTGTTTTTATGCAAAGAAACCTGTTTATTTTGTGCTTATTCTTAAGTTTAAGTGCTTTTTCTCAAAAAGATAGTATTCCAAAGTCAATGCTAAAAGGCCTAATTATACATGCTGAAGATAGTCGTGTTTTAAGTGCTGCACATGTTTTAAATTTAAATTCTGTTCAAGGTACAATTACCAATGATAAAGGTTATTTTGAATTACCAACTAAAGTAAATGATACCATTTTAGTATCATACTTAGGGTATTCATCTATTAAGATAAAAATTACGAACGATTTATTAAAAGCAGATAACGAGTTAGAAATTGCTTTGTATGAAAAACCAGAAGAAGTTAAAGAAGTTATCATAAAGTCTACCAAATTAATTGGTGTTTTAGAAATTGATGTAAAGCAAGTACCTAAAGATAGGTTTACAAGAATTCATATTAATGGATTGCCACAAACTTACGAAGTTGGAAAACCTAACAAGAAAGATTTCTCATCTCCTGTTGCTGCACTCTTTCAACCTGTAGATTTTTTATACAATCTCTTTGGTAAGAAGCCAAATCAATTAAAAAAACTTCAAAAACTTAAAAAAGAAGACGATTTACGTAAAATGTTAGCTGGTAAGTTTGACAGAGAAGTAATGATGGAGTATTTACAAATGGACAGACAAGAGTTAACAGAACTTTTAACGGATTGTAGCTATTCTGACTATTTTATTAAAAAAGCATCTGATTTACAAATGATAGAAGCTGTTTTATCGTGTTACGAGAATTACAAAGCATTAAAAAAAGGAAGTATTCAGCGTGATAAAATTCCTTCTAAAAACTAATTTCTAGTTTACTACTCATAGAATTATACTTATATTTTATAAACTGAAAAGAGTCAAAAACAAGTAACTTGCTTTTGACTCTAATCAACTATTAAAACTAACTAAAAAATCTTCTAAAGATTTTCAGTGCTATAATAATAAGACGACTCATTTTATAATTCGTTACAAAATCTTCTTTTACTTAACAGAAATTTAAGAAATCGACATAGGTTCAAGCAACTATATGTTAAAGAATTAAACTTCTTTAATCACTTGAAACTAGTATTTTTATATGAGTTAAATATTTTATAGATAGTTATCATAAAATAATTCATTTGTGACTAATTTTATAGTCTTAATAATAAAATGAACCTTATGAAATCTAAAATATTTTTATCAATACTAATTGCAATAGCATTGTTTGTAGTTTTTTATTACGTATTAAAATTTGTACTAATCACATCTTTAATCATTGCTGCTGCAATAATTATTTTACCTATACTCTACTTTACATTTAAATCTGGAAGTAGTAATTCTTAGAATTAAACAAAAAAAATCAGTCAAATTTTGACTGATTTTTTTATATAAATTTAAAGAATCCTTAATTAAGAAAACTAACTATCTTATTGATTTCCTAATATAATTGGCATTCCTGTTTTTCCTGAACCAATTACAACCACTTTACTGTTAGGAGATTTAGAAAGCTCTATAGTAGCTTCAATTCCTTTTTCTTGTAAAATTTTATCTGTTAAAGACTCACTTAAAATTTTGTTTGCAATAGCTTTACCTTCTGCATCAATCTTTTGTCTTTCAGCCTCTTTTTTAGCTTTAGACAATCTAAACTCATATTCTAAAGACTCTTGTTCTTGCTTTAATTTCGTTTCAATTGCAATTCTAATGGTACTTGGTAATTTTACATCCTCAACTAAAACTCTTTTTACAGATAAATATTGATCTTTTAAAACCAACTGAACTTCGTCTAAAATTTCTTGCTCAATTACATCTCTCTTACTAGAATATAATTGTTCTGGTGTGTAACGTCCTACAACACTTCTTGCAGCTGCATTAATTGCAGGATCTAACAATTCACGTTCATAGTCTTCACCTTTTGTTTTGATCAGGTTCCCTAAATTTACCAATTCTGGTTCATACCAAATTGTTCCACTTACTTTAACTTCTAATCCGTTAACAGAAAGCACATTCATTTCATTAGAAATAGACTGCTGACGCACTTTTCTTACAATCATTCTATTCCAAGGAGCAACAATATGAAAACCTTCTCCATATGTTTTTTCGGTGTCAATACCACTTCCTAACGTTTCAAAAATTACACCTCCTTCTCCAGGTCCAATAGTTACTGTAGATTTTGAGAATAAAATAATAACTGCAATTGCTATGATAATAAAAAAAACTCCGCCTTTTGGGAATTTAAAATCCATTTGGTTATTTGCCATATTTACTGTTTTTTAATTTTATCAAATTTACGAATTCTAATCATTAATAACGATGAATATGACCACAATCTTGTGTAGTTTCTAATTCTAAAGTAATATGTTCCAAATGAAAATCATCATATAAAACTTTTCTTATTTCCTCTTTTATTTCTGATGATTTTTGCAATGAAATATCATTGTTAATCAATAATAAATGTCCCGTAAAAACATTGTAATCTCCATCCATAGACCATAAATGACAATCATGAATACTTTTAATTGCCTCATGTTCTAAAATTTTAGTTTTTATGGTATCAACAGAAATTGTCATGGGTGTTCCCTGTAAAATAATTCTGATACTCTCTTTCCCATTTTTAAAAACATTAAATAAAATAAAGATTGCAATTAGGATTGATAAAATCGGGTCTAAGATTGGTACATTCCAAAACTGCATTACAATACTCGCAATTAAAACTGCAACCCAACCTAAAACGTCTTCTAATAAATGTAACGAAACCACTCTTTCATTTAAAGAAGTGCCTTTTTTTAGTTTTAAAACGGCTGCACCATTTACAATAATTCCTAAAATTGCAAACCACATCATTCCTTTTGCATCAGAATATTCAGGATTTATTAATCTAGGAATTGCTTTCGAAATAATAAAGATGGAACCAATTAATAAAATTACTGAATTGATAATTGCTCCTAAAATTGAGAATCTTTTGTATCCATAAGAAAACTTTTTAGTAGCTTTTTTAGTTGATATTTTTTGAAAATACCAGGACATTCCTAAACTCAAACTATCTCCTAAATCATGAACAGCGTCAGACATTATTGCCAAACTATTCGTGTAAAATCCACCAACAAATTCGATAATTGTAAAAAATAAATTTAGAAAAAAAGCAATGCTTATATTTTCTGTTGCGTTGTGATTATGATTGTGATTATGTGCCATTTATTCTTTTTTAAATAGACTGCTAAAAAGTACAAAAGATGCATTTTATGGTAACAATGTAACATATTTATCCAGTAAACTACAGTACTGAAAAGCTTATTTTTTAAATTTTACCATGGTATTTTCTAATAAACCATTCCACAGTAAACAAACCAATTACAATGAATAAAATCCATTTCCAATCAATTAAATTTTCTTGTTTTGTTGATGATTTTTGCACAGTATAAAACGACTCATTTTCTAATAAATTTTTAGAAATTTCATCAACTTGATTTGTATAAAACAACGTCCCTCCTGTTTTATCGGCTAATTTTTGCAACTTATTTACATTGGCATTTGTAAACTGCTCTTCCACTTCATAATCCGTAATTTTAAAACGTCCATTTTTGTTGATATTCTGACCAAAAACTGAAACTTTATACGTATAATCTCCAGAAGCGAGGTTCTCAATTTCGGTTTGATACGAATTATTAATTAATGAAAAAGGAACTTTCAAAACCTCATTCGTTTCTGTATTTGTAATACTAATTTCAAGTGATGCTCTAGCATCAAACTGATAATTTTTATCGGTATAAAAAGCTGATATATTTATAGTTGAGTTTGCAGGATATAAACTTTCCGAATTTACTTCTAAACGATTTCTCTTTTTGTTAGATGCTAAATACTGAACCAAATTCCCAGTAAATTTATCAAAATCTTCAAAAGAATTCGAATTTAAAAAACTAGCTGCTCTCCATTTCCAAATACCTTCTCCTAATAGTATTGCCGATTTTTGATTATTCACATCAAAAGTTGCTATTAAAGGTTGCTGTGTTTGTACGCCATTTACATTTTGAGATAATAAAACTTGATGTTCTTTGGTAATGCTAACTTCCCCAAACTTATCCAACAAAGGTGGGTAATTAGTAAACCCAATATCTTCTTGTAAAAAAGTTAAAAAAGCATCGTTATAAATTGCTCCATAATTTTCTGTTTGGTTGATGGAATTTTTTCTAAACCCCAACGTTTTTTGGTTGATAAAATTCCAATCTGTATGTGCACCAGAAACTAGTAAATAATTACTATTATTCTCTTTTATCTTTGTAAAAACTGAATTAAAACTAGCAGTAGGTTGATACAAAATAACCAACTGATAATCCTCTAATTGTTGTGTAAACTTATCAATTGTAAAAATAGCAACTGATCTTTGTTTATTACTTTCTATCGATTTTTTAAAAGCGCCCAAATCTGGATGTAGAACAGACGTTAAAATCAATACTTTTGTTTGTTCGTCAATTACTTCTACAGAAAAACTTTTACTATTATTTTTAATGTTTTTCTCATTATTAATTTTAGAAATAGAAGCTGTATAATACTGCAACCCTTCTTTGGTTGATGTTAAATTTGCAAGAACAGTAGCAGATTTTTTATCCGAAGAAAAAGATATATTTTTTCTAAAAACACTTTTACCTTCACTAAATATTGAAAATTGTGTGCTTACATTTTCGTCACCTTCGTAATTTAAAATAACTTCTACAGGAAATTTATTTTTGATATAACTGTATTTATTAACGTTTAATTGCGTTATTTTAACATCTACATATGTTGTAGTATCTCCAATTACTACTGGATAAATTGGCTGTTTGCTATTGATAAATTCATAGTCTTGACCAATCGTTTGGTTTCCATCAGAAATTAAAATAATGGACGAAATTTTATCTTTCTGTAAATTTTGTACACCTAGAATTCCATCAGAAATATTGGTTTGACCATCATCAAAAGAAAGACTGTCTAAAACTTGTAAAGAAGCACCAAATGTAAATTTTTGAATATCAAATTTATTATTCAATTGATCATTTTCGTCAATTGCTTGAATAAAATCTGCAACATTTTTATCCTCCTTAAAAAAAGAAGTTGATTTAGACTTATCAACCAAAACAGATAATACAGGTTTTACATTCGTAATTTCTGTTTTTTCTATAGTAGGATTTATGAATAATAGCAATAGCAAAAAAACACTTATTGCTTTCAAAATAAATAAAATAGGTGTACTCTTAATTCTATTTTTTATTCGGAAGTAATATTGAAAATATGCTATTGAAATACTCAATAACAAGGCTAAAATACTGTATAAAATTAAAGTTGGCTGCAAACTTATTATTTTATGGGAAAGATATAAATAACTATCTACAAACAAAAAACCTACAACGTTAAATGTTGTAGGTTACAATTATAATTCAATTTTAATAGGGTTTTA
>CAXBPL010000081.1:0-9090 GCA_963977615.1 uncultured Polaribacter sp.
TCTTATTTTTACTAGTTTCATCTGTTACATTTGCGCAAACAGATCAAAAAATTTATGATATTATTGATGCTGTTTCTGCTGATAACATAAAAAGTTACGTAAAAACATTAACAGAATTTGGTACAAGAAACACCTTTTCTGACACAATTTCACAAACTCGTGGAATTGGAGCTGCAAGAAGATGGATAAAAAGCGAATTCGATAAAATTTCGTCAGATTGCAAAAACTGTTTAAATGTATTTTATCAAAAGGATTTGGTAACAAAAGAAGGCAACAGAAGAGTGCCTCATGATGCCTATGTTGTAAACGTGGTTGCCATTCAAAAAGGCACAAAATACCCAAATAAATATGTTATTATGAGTGGTGATATAGATTCACGAGCAAGTGATACAATGGATTTTACAACAGATGCACCAGGTGCAAATGACAATGCATCAGGAATGGCTGGAACTATGGAAGCTGCCAGAGTTTTATCAAAATATCAATTTGAAAGTAGCATTATTTATGTAGGTTTATCTGGAGAAGAGCAAGGTCTTTTTGGTGGTGCAGGTTTGGCAAAATTTGCAAAAGATAAAGGATGGGAAATTATCGGAATTTTAAACAACGATATGATTGGAAATATCACTGGAGTTGATGGCGTAATTGACAATAGAGCTTTTAGAATTTTCTCTGAACCTGTACCAGCAAACGAAACTGAAAGACAAAGAAATGCAAGACGTTTTTATGGTGGTGAAGTTGATGGTATTTCTAGACAATTAGCAAGATATATTCATAAAACTACCAAAACGTATATGCCAGAAATGAACCCAATGATGATTTATAGATTGGACAGATTTGGAAGAGGAGGACATCACAGACCTTTTAACGATTTAGGCTTTGCAGGAATTAGAATTATGGAAGCTCATGAAAATTATACGCAACAACATCAAGATATTAGAACCGAAAACGGAATTAATTATGGTGATACTTTTGAGCATGTAAATTTTCCATATGCTAAAAAATTAACTGCTGTAAATGCGATAAATTTAGCAAGTTTGGCTTGGGCTCCAGAAGCACCAGAAGTGGTAGAAATTGGTGGAATTGTAGAGGCTAATGCAAAGTTTAAATGGAGCAAAGTTGAGGGTGCAAAAGGTTATAAAATTTATTGGAGAGATACAACTTCGCCAACTTGGGATCACTCTAGATATGTAGAAACTACAGAATTTACTTTAGAAGGAATTGTAATTGATAATTTCTTTTTTGGAGTTGCTGCTATTGGTGAAAATGGACATGAAAGTGTGGTTGTTTTTCCAAATAAAATTTTGAGAAAATAGATTTTGAGATATTTAGTACTTTTTATATTCTTTGTTTCTTGTTCTAAAGCACAAGAAAAACCGAGTTATATTTCTTTTAAATTAGAAAATGACTCTTTGTATGTTTTTGCGAAAAGCCCTGTTTTAGGAAATACATTTCTAAAAATAGTAGATAAGGAAACTAAAATTGAAAAGTTTATTAATTTTAAAAAAACTGGAACTTTAAAAGTTTTACAATTCGAGCAATCTAAAATTGATACTGCTCAAATAATTGAAAAGTATCAGTTTTCATTTTATTATGGAACCTCATTTTTTAAAGAATATGACACTTTATATAATTACGGATTGCCATTTTTAAAAGGTAAACGTTACAAAGTTTTACAAGGACAAAATTCTAATTTTACACATAAAGGAAATTTCTCTAGATATGCTATCGATTTTAAAATGAAAACTGGACAAAAAGTTTGTGCTATTCGAGATGGTTTGGTTGTAAAAGTAAAAAAGCACTTTCATAAAGGTGGTAGAGATAAAAAGTACAGAAATTTCGCAAACCTCATCATTATAGCTCATAAAGATGGCACATTTGCACAATATGTTCACTTAAAGAAAGATGGTGCCATAGTAAAAGAAGGAGATACTGTAAAAAAAGGACAAGTAATTGGTTATTCTGGAAATACAGGAATGAGTACTGAACCTCATCTTCATTTTGCGGTTTATAAACCCACAAATAATGGTTTTGTTTCAATTCCTTATACATTAGATTCTATACCAACAGAAAGATATAAAAAAGGGAAATTTGCACCCAATAATTAAACCCGAACTTAAATTTTCGAAATAACTATTAATTAAAAACCATTTGAGTATACACTCAAATGGTTTTTAAATTATGAAAGTGTTTCGTCCTGTAATTACAACTTTATCTAAAGTGGTTGTGTTTGTGTTTGTGTATGTAGAATCTATTTTTTCCTCTTGACAGAAAGCAAGAGTATTTATCATTATAAAATAGACAAGCAATCAACTATTTAGAAACATTCTTAATAAATTATAGTAAAAATATATAGTTATTTTAATTCAATCTAAATAAAATTACTATTTTTGGCAAAAATTAATAATTATTGTAATAAGTTATAAAATGAAGAAACTAGTACTTGGAAGTTTGTTATTATTTTTAGCAATCTCCATCAATGCTCAAAGTAAAAAAGCAAAAGATAAAAACGCTATCAAAGAAATGTGTGGCTGTTTTGAAGTTACTTTTAACTTTGCAGAAACTTTTAATTACAGTAAAGACTCTACATATAAACCTTCTGAAACAAAAGTTGATAAAGGTTTAGAGTGGGCTGGTTTAGTTACAGATGATAACAACAAAATATCCATTCAGCATCTTTTACAAGTTGGGAATCCTGCAGAACCAATGATTATAAAACATTGGAGACAAGATTGGCTTTATGAAAACACCGATTTTTATATGTTCAATGGAGATAATAACTGGACTTTTGAACAAAAAGACAAAAAGAATGTAAAAAAACAATGGACTCAAAAAGTTTATCAAGTAGATGATAGTCCACGTTATGAAGGTTCTGGTTCTTGGGTTCATGTAGATGGAAAAAGCTACTGGGAAAATACAACAACTGCTCCTTTACCAAGAAGAGAATACACCAAAAGAAGCGATTACAATATTACTTTAAGAGGAAATAGACAAGAAATTACTGATTATGGTTGGGTTCATGACCAAGACAACAGCAAAATAATTCGTGAAGCTGGTAAAGATGATGTTGTTTTAGCGAATGAAAAAGGATACAATACTTATAAGAGAGTAGCTGATAGCAGATGTAAAGCTGCTGCAGATTGGTGGGTTGCCAACAACGATAAATGGCAATTGGTTAGAAATAAATGGGATGAAGTTTATAGTAGAAATACCAACCTAACTCTAGAAACAAAAGTGGACAACAAACCTTTATACAAACATTTATTTTCTGATGATATTACTCAAGAAAATGAAATGAATACTATTATTGAATCATTTGTAAAAAAATAAAAAAAATGAAAAACTCACAAAAAATATCAATCTTATTATTTCTGATTAGTTTTAGCGCTTTTGCACAACAAAAAAACATTTTTCACGACAGAAGTTTTTGGGAATCTAAACCAAGTATAGCAACTGTAAATGAAAAAATTGCAGAAGGTAATGATATCGAAAGATCTAACAGAAACGCTTTTGATGCAACTGTTTACGCTATAAACGCTAAAGCTGATGATGATGTAATTAAATATATCATTGCAAAAAATAATAACAAAGTAAATAAACTTACTCATGATGGAAGAACCTATTTACATTGGGCTACTTACAGTGGAAAATTAGAAATCATGAAATATCTAATTTCTAAAGGTGCAAAAACAGCTATTGTTGATACACATGGAAATACATTTTTAAATTTTGCAGCTTCTTCTGGTCAATCAAATCCAGAAATTTACAAATATGGTATTCAAGTTGGTGCAAATATCACCAAAGAAAAAAATCATGATGGAGCAAATGCTTTATTGTTAGTTGCTTCTAACGTTAAAGATTTTAAAATTGTAGATTTATTAGTAGCAAATGGTGCTTCTTTAAATGATAAAGATAACAATGGAAATGGCTTTTTTGAATATGCAGCAAAAGGTGGAAACACTGAATTTTTATCAACTTTAATTGATAAAGGAATTGATACTGGTAAAAACGCAATGATTTTTGCGAGCCAAGGTTCTAGAAGAAATAGCAACACTTTAGCAACATATCAGTTTTTAGCAGATAAAGGAATTAAGGTGAATGTGATTGATCATGAAAACAGAAACCCTTTACATTTAATTGCTAGAAATAATAAAGACATCAATATTTATAAATTCTTTTTAGATAAAGGTGTAGATGTAAATTTACAAGATAATGAAGGTGATTCACCTTTTATGGTAGCTGCAAATGGAGGTGATTTAAAAGTAGTAAAATTTTTAGAAAAAGATGTTAAAAACATCAACCTAAAAAATAATAAAGGAACTACAGCTTTAACAAATGCTGTTGGTAGAAACTCTGTTGATGTTGTTGGTTTTTTACTTGATAAAGGTGCTGACATTAAAACTTTAGATAAAGATGACAACACACTTTCTTACTATTTAATTAATAGTTTTAATGATAATAACAAAGATGCTTTTGAAGCAAAATTAAAAGTTTTAGAAAAAAACGGATTGGTTATCAACAAGCCACAAAACTCTGGAAATACTTTATTACACATTGCTGCAAACGAAAATAATTTAGTTTTATTAAAAAGGTTGGCTAGTTTTAATATTGATATAAATGCTAAAAATAAAGAAGGAATTACTGCTTTACAAATTTCAGCAATGAAAGCCAAAGATGATAAAATCATAAAATACTTATTAGGTATTGGTGCAGATAAAACCATTAAAACAGATTTTGATGAAACTGTGTATGATTTAGCATCAGAAAACGAATTATTAAAGAAACAAAACGTAAATATTAGCTTTTTAAAATAAGAAGATGAAGACTAAAAGAACCCTTTTACTATTGCCAGTTGTATTATTAATGATAACTGCTTTATTTAGTTTTAAAAAATACACAGAAAAATCGCCTTATAAATGTATGATTCAAATGAAAAATTATACAGGTGAAGGTGCTTATATCGTAATTTCATTATTAAACCCTAAAGGTGAATATCAAGAAACCTTATATGTACAAGGTGATGATGATGAGTGGTATTTTGATATTACAGAATGGTGGAATTTTCAAGGAAAAAAACGTGCTGATATCGATGCAATTACAGGTGCAACTATTAGTGGTGGAGAACGTTCTATAAGCGTAATTCAAATTCCAAAAGATAAAGTAAACCAAGGTTATAAAATTCGTTTTGAAACAGCTGTAGAAGATCAAGGTTATCATAAAGATGATGTTGAGTTTGAGCTAACTTCAGAAAATTTAAAATCTAAACTTGAGGGTAAAGGATTTATTCGTTACATAAGAATGATACCTCAATAACCAACCTAATTAACAGCAATTCCACTAAGTAAGCTAATTTGATTCATCTTACAAATTGGTGGAATTGTTTTATAAAATATAGTCAGAACTAACACTTTTATGACAATTTCTATCTGGAGATTTAGCCATTTAACACTCGCTATTTCAACTGCTTTATTTATTATAGTTGCTTCTATCACAGGAATTATTTTAGCTTTTGAACCCATTTCAAATAAAATAAATCCTTATAATGTAGTTGATACACAAACAATTTCTATTGCAGAAACCATTGCTGCTTTAGAAAATAAATATGAAGAAACGATTACTATAAATGTTGATGAAAATGATTTTGTAACAGCTTCTATAATTACAAAAGAAGGCAAAAGCGAAACGTTTTACATCAACCCAAAAACAGGTGAAAAAGTAGGAGATTTAATTGAAAAATCTCCCTTATTTGAGTTTGCAACTAATTTACATAGATCTTTATTTTTAAAAACTACAGGAAGGTTTATTATTGGTTTTGTTTCCTTTTTACTTTTTTTAATTGCGACTACAGGAACTATTTTAATAGTAAAAAGACAAGGTGGTTTTAAAAAGATTTTTTCTAAAGTTGTAAAAGAAGATTTTAATCAATATTACCATATTATATTAGGAAAATGGTTTTTAATCCCAATAGCAATCATCACTTTAACAGGTGTTTATTTGTCTTTAGAGAAATTTTCTTTACTTCCCGAAAATAAAGCTGTTCATGAAGAAATTGCTCAAAATTCACCTTCATCAAAAGTAAAACCAACAGAATTTGAAATTTTTAAAACCACGAAACTAAGTGAAATAACAGCCTTAGAATTCCCTTTTTCGAGTGATGAAGAAGATTATTTTAATATAACAACTGTAAATAAAGAGTTCGCTGTTCATCAATTTAATGGAACAATAATTAATCAAAAAGAACAAGATTTAGTTTCTTTAGGGAGTTATTATAGCCTTATTTTACATACAGGAAAAGGCTCCATTATTTGGTCTTTAGTTTTATTATTGTCTTGTTTTGCCATCTTATTTTTTATTATTTCTGGATTTTCAATGACTTTAAAAAGGAGAAAATCTAAAACTAATATCAATAATAAATTCACAAAAGATAAAGCTGAGTTTATAGTGTTGGTAGGTTCTGAAACTGGTAGTACTTTTAATTTTGCAAATGCCTTTTACAATGCTTTATTAAAAATCGATAAAAAGGTTTTTATCACCACTTTAAATGAATACACAACTTATAAAGAAGCAAAAAACATCATCATATTTACAGCAACTTATGGAGATGGAGATGCACCCATAAATGCTAATAAATTTATTGAGCTGAGCAACAAAATTAATCAACAAAAAATATTGAAATTTGCGGTTGTTGGTTTTGGATCAAAAGCATATCCTGAGTTTTGCAAGTTTGCAATTTTGGCACACGCTAATTTGCAAATTCATGAAAAATTTATTCCTACACTTCCTGTTTACAAAATCGATAACCAATCTTTTGAATCTTTTAAAATCTGGGTTAAACAATGGAGTTATAACAATCAGTTAGTGCTAAACATTCATGAGGAAGACATCAAAAAAACATCAAAAGAAAACATTGATTTTAAGGTGCTAGAAAAAACAAATCTAAATGTTGATGATACTTTTTTACTAAAAATAAAGCCTTCTAAAAAAGTGAAATTTGTTTCTGGAGATTTGCTTTCCATCAGCCTAAAAAATGAAAATAAAAATCGATTATATTCTGTTGCAAAAGTTGACAAATCTATTTTATTAAGCATTAAAAAACATGAGTTTGGGGTTTGCTCAACATATTTAAATAATCTTGATTTAAAAGAAAATTTAAGTGCTCATATTCAAGAAAATAAACAGTTTCATTTTCCTAAAAAAGCAAGTGAAATTATCTTAATTGCAAACGGAACAGGAATTGCGCCTTTTTTAGGAATGATTCAAAAAAATAAGAAACAGAAAATTCATTTATTTTGGGGAGCAAAAACAAAAGAATCTTTAAAAATTTATAATGAGTTTATCAGTAAAGCTTTAGAAAACAAATCACTTTCAACTTTCAAATCTGTGTTTTCTCAAGAGCAGCAAGAAAAAATATACGTTCAGTATATTTTAAAAAATCATACTAAATTAGTTGTAGATGTTTTAAAAAACGGAAATGTAATTATGATTTGTGGTTCTATTGCCATGCAAAAAGGCGTGGAAAGTGAATTAGAAAAAATTGTAAATACTCATTTAAATACTTCTTTAAATGATTTTATAAATAGAGGTCAAATAAAAACAGATTGCTATTAAAAAACAGCATATGTGCAAAAATTCAAAAATAATATCTAGCGTTAAAAATGGAGAAATATCCCTATGTAAAGGCTGTAAAGTTTACGCAGTAACTTTTAAAAATATTTTCTTTCAATTTACGAGTGATCAGTTAAAAAAGTTTAAATCTTACGTTGCTCAAATCGATGTAAATTATTGGTTAGATTATAATGCGTGCTCCACTCAAAAAAGAAAAATTCCTATTCCAACTTCTCATGAAAATCTAATTTTAATTTTTGATATGCATGAAATTAAAGAATTACGAACTTTATTAGAAATTGATCAAAAAAACCTCTTCAAAATAATTTCACCTTCAGAAATTGATGCTCCATTAATTTTAAATTGATATTTGCAGAAAGAATATTTATATTAGTTCATTAAAATTAAATAGGACAATGATTTTAAAAAGCTCAATATTTAAAATTACACATATAGACATTCACAATATTTTTATTCCAGAAGAAATTTACACGCCTTTTGCAGATAAAAATATGAGTCGTGCAAAAGTAAAAATCTTATTTAATGATGAAATTTTAGACTTTTATGCAGCTGTAAAAAGAGATAAAAGTTCTGGAAATTTTAAAATGATGTTTAGCAAGCAGAAACAAAAAGAGCTTAATTTATCTTTAGGTGATGAATTTGAAATGCAACTTTTTGAAGATACTTCTAAATACGGAGTGGATGTTCCTGAAGAATTAGAGGAAGTATTTTTGACAGATTATGAAGCTTTTAAAATTTTTGAAACGCTTACAAAAGGCAAACAAAGAAGTATAATTTATGGTTTGAAACGTTTTAAAACAAGTCAACAAAAAATTGACAAAGCTTTAATTATGTGCGAAAATCTAAAACGAAGAAACTTTGAGCCAATGAAAATGTTTAAGTTAGAGTAATTTATCACTGTGAAAAACATAAATCTCTCCACATATATCAAACTTGGTTGATTTAGGAATTGATTCCTCTAAATTTAATTCTTCTAAAATTAGAATGTTTTTGCTTATTTTGTTTTCAAAATTTATTGTGATTTTTTCAATAAAAATTCTAGAACCATCAAAATATTGTACTTTAAAATCTATAATCTTTTCATTTAATATGGATTTCCATCTTTCAGTAGCATCCCAAGATTTTATTTCAGAATCTTGATAATTTTTGTTTTTTAAATATTTCCCTTTTCCAAATTCGAAAAACTCATCATCTTTCCAAGATAAATGCCACCAAATATTATTTTGCATTTGAATATTTATGCTTGTATCAAATGTATCAAAATCATCAAAATAAAATTTTCCTTTAGGATGATTTAACTCGGTGTAAATAACCTTCTGTATTTTTTCTCCAATTATATTTTCGAAATCCTTTTTCATAAAAATTAAAAAAAGACCTGACAGGTTTTAAAAAACTGTCAGGTCTGAATAAACTAAATATTTAAATTCTACAATCCACTCATAAAATTACCATAAGGATCTCTGAATT
>CAXBPL010000082.1:0-9081 GCA_963977615.1 uncultured Polaribacter sp.
CCCAAACAATCTTCTCTAAACTTTGGTAACGATTTATAAAACGGATTTTTATCTTTATAATAATATTCTAATAATGGAGGCAAAACAAACCAAGATTTCTGTTTAATGTTCTCCAAATTTTCGCAAGATGTATTTACTTGGTAATTTTCTGATTGATCAACATTTACCAAAACATGAAATGGACAAGGTGCTGTTTTTAAACCTGAATTCTGGACATATTCTAACTTTTTCCCTTCGCAAATTTGTGTAGCTCTAAAACCACTTTTTGAGCAAATTTCAACTTCTGACATTTCATCAAAAGGGGCGTCAAACCAATCTGATTTTGGCAATTTATCAAAAACATCAAACAAAATTGGAGCAGCAGTTTGCACACCAACCAAACCTGGCCTTCCTTCTCCATCTGCATTTCCAACCCAAACTCCAACTACGTAATCTTTTGTGGTACCAATTGCCCAAGCATCTCTAAAACCAAAACTTGTGCCTGTTTTCCAAGCAATTTGTTTGGAGGAATCAAAAAAATCCCAATTTTCTTCTGCATTTGGTCTATTTACGTCTTTTAAACTCTCTAAAGTTAGGTAAATGGAAGCTGCATCAAAAATTATTTTTTCTTCGGATTCTTTTCCGAAATCAACTTTTTTGTCATCATAAAACGTTGGTTCTGTAAACTCATTGGTAAAATATCTACTCGAATTTTCTGAGTAATGATTTACTGTGGATGCCATAGATGCGTAACTTTTGCATAAATCCCACAAGTTACTTTCTACACCTCCTAAAGCCAAAGTCAATCCATAATGATTTGCATTTTTTTGCAAACCTTTCAGCTTTAATTTTTGCAAATAATGATGAAATTTTTCCAAACCAAAACCCTGCAACATTCTAACAATTGGTACATTTAAAGATTTAGACAACGCTAATTTTGCAGAAACTGCTCCAGCATATTTTTTATCGAAATTTTCTGGTTGATAACTCCCATAATTTGTAGGAATATCTGCAACCAACGTATTTGGCAACAACTCTCCAGCATCTAACATTGCTGCATATAAAAACGGTTTTAAAATACTTCCTGTGCTTCTTGGTTTTGTAATAATATCCACATATTTCTGATTTTTATTTGTGGTTGGTGAATTCCCAACATAGGTTAAAACTTGCCTTGTTTTTACATCTAAAACCAATACAGCAATATTGTTAATTCCGTTTTTTGATAACTGATTGTAATGGTTTTTTACTATTGAATTTGTTTGAATTTGTAGTTTTTTATCAATCGTAGTTTTTACAAATTGTCCTTTTTTCTGTTGGTTTACATTTTGTAATAAATGCGTTGTTATTTGCGGAATTCGATATGGTTTTTGTGGGATTTCTTCTAAAATTGATAATTCATACGTCAACGAATCAATAACATTTTTAGTTAATAATTTTTTTAATAATCGGTTTCTTTTCACCAATAATTTCTGTTGATTTTTCCCTGGATAAATTAAATTTGGTGCATTTGGCAACACTGCTAAAGTTGCAGCTTCAGACCAAGATAAATCTGCAGAACTTCGATTAAAATAACGCCAAGAAGCAGCATCTAAACCAACCACATTTCCACCAAATGGCGCATTTGAACTCCAATACGTAATTATTTTTTCTTTGGATGCTCTAAACTCCAAACGAGTTGCCAAAACAAGTTCTTTGAATTTTTCAAAATACGTTCTTGATTTATTATCTCTGCTTAATCGAATTACTTGTTGCGTAATTGTACTTCCTCCTCTTTTTACACTTCCTGCTTTTAAATTTTGCTTTAAAGCATTAAAAATTGAAATCGGATTGAATCCTGGATGACTATAAAAATATTCATCTTCAAACTGAATTAAACATGTTTTAAATTTCTCTGGAACAGCATCATTATGTGGAAATCGCCATTGACCATCTTTTGCAATTAAAGCACCTAAAAGTTCATCATTTTTACTCGTAATAACTGTAGATGTTGGTTTTGTAAATAATTCTCTTGGTAAACAAAACACATAGAAAATCAACAGAAGAACAAACAATATTGTCTTCTTTTTGTGTTTTAATATGTGATTTTTGATGTTCACTTTTGAATTATTTATTGACTATTATTAGAGCTTGAGTGTCTTTTCGACGATAGGAGAAATCTCACACGCTTAGTTTTCGTTATGAGATTTCTCAATCGCCTAAAAAGGCTCATTTCGAAATGACAATTCGTGCTTTTTAGTTTTATTTTAGAATCATTAAAAACCTACAAGGTTCAAAAGAAACCTTGCAGGTTATTTCAGTTTTTACTTCACAACCTCAATCCAATCCCCTTTAGTTCTCACTAAATAATCATTGTCATACATAGCTTCTACTTGAATTCCTGGCAAATAATAAGTTCCTAAATACGCAGCATTTAATAAAACTGTAAAAGTTTTTGTTTCTGAAGTATTTCTTTTTCTATCTAAATCGAAATAAAAATTAACACGATCATCTCTAATATCTGTGTAACGTGCTTCGCTTTTTGCTGTGGTTCCAAAATCGGTAAAACGTGTGTTTACAATTTCCCAACCTGAAGGAAAAATTTGCGTTAAAGCAATATCTTTTACAGCCACATTTTTAGGGTTACTTACTGTAATTTCAGCCACAAAATCCTGTCCTTGTTTTAAACTTTTTATATCGATTTTATTGCCACTCAAATCTTTATAATTCAGAGAAACATTTAAACCTCTACTTTCTGCAATCTCATCACCTAAAGGCAATTTGCCAGAATTTACAATTCTTACAAAAACAATATTGTTATCATTATTTTTAAATGTGATTTTATTCGTTCCTTTCTTAATTTCTAAAGTTCTCTGAACCATCGAACTCGCTGTTTTTACAACTTCGGATTTCCCATTATTTGTGTAGGACAAATTCATAGCTTTGCCTCCATTTTTAACCACCATTTTTCCAATAGATAACAAACTAAAAGCTGTAGTTTGTGTGCTCATCCAAGAATTACTAGACAATTCTTTTGCAATTGTTTTAGCAACATCTTTGGTGTTTTTATCGTTCGTTAACAACATTGTTTCTAAAGCCATAGCTCTATTTCTAGTCTCAGAACCATAATTGTAATAATTATATCCAGCGAAATTTAAATCGGCTTTTTGCATAATTTCATCAGCAGCTTCTTTTTGCCCAACCAAAGCATAGGTTGCAGCTAATCTCCATTTTGCTTCGTTAGAAATTTGCTTAAATTCACGTAATCTATTCATTGCAGATAAATCTGGACTTCCTGCCAAAGCCAATGTATACAATGCATAGGCTTGACTCAAATCTCTTGAATTTTGATTGTATTCTGGTCGCCAATTTCTTACAGCTTCTTTCTGATATTTAATAAAATTACTCTTAAACGTAAATGGTAAAACAAAGCCTTTTTTCTCTGCTTCTAACATAAAATGACCAGCATAAGTTGTTCCCCAATCGCTTATAAAACTTTCACCCATCCAATAACTCAAACCTCCATTTGCTTTTTGAAAATTCCCTAAACGTGCAATTCCGTTTTCTATATTTTTTTGAATTTCTTGTTTTTTAACCGATGTTAAATCGAACAAATCTGTTAAAAATAATTGTGGAAAAACGCTTGACGTTGTTTGCTCTACACAACCATGTGGATATTGAATTAAATACGCTAATCTTCCAGAAAAATTGATTGGCGGAATTGTTGACAACTCCAAAATTGCAGTATTGGTTCCTTCAATTCCAAAAGTTTCAAAATCAATAGTTTGAGATTTATTCCCTTCAATATCCTTGTCAATAACTTTCGATGTAATTGGGTTTGGATTTACAACATCTAATTCCACTTTATAAATTGATTTCTCTCCATTTCCAGTTGCAATAATTTCAACAGTATTTATACCATTTGCTTTTAAAACATCCAACTCAAAATACAGCATTTTTTCATCTGGTTTTTCAAAACTGATACTTTGTGTTTTGTTTCCTAAAACTGCAATTCCATTTGATGTTTTCACTTCAATTTGTACGTTTTTCACTTTTTCATCCATCGCAAAAATGGTAATTGGTAACGTAACTTTTTCTTTTGGTGACAATTTTCTTGGCAAAGTAGCTAAAACCATTAAAGGCTTTTTAACAGCAACCGTTTTTTCTGCATTTCCAAAAGCTTCTGTATTTACATCACCTGCAACCACCATTGTTCTCACAGATCCAATATAATTTGGCAACGTAATTTTATGCGATTTTTCTGCACCTTTTTCCAACTGAAAAGGTCCTAAAAATTTTACAACTGGTTTAAATCTGTTTGCTTTTTGGTTTTTACCTTTGGCTAAATTTCCATCTCCACCAATGGCAAAAACTTGATCTACACTTCCAGAATAAGCTCCAATTACATCATCAAAAACATCCCAAGTTTTTACACCTAAAGCTTCTCTTGCATAAAAATCGTTGTACGCATTTGGGGTGCTAAATCGTGTTAAATCTAACAAACCTTCTTCTACAACTGCCAAAGTGTAGGTCATTGGTTTGTTGTTTTTTTCTGATACTTTAACTGTAAATTCTTTCTCTGGTTTTAGTTCGGCTGGCATTTCAATTTGTGGTGCTAATTTTGTGGAAACGTCTTCCACCAAAATCGGAATAATTCCAAACAAACGAATTGGCAGATCGTTTTCTGTAGCTTTGTGTGGTTGCAATAAAGAAATATTAACAAACACATTTGGCGTCATATTTTTAGTGATGACAATTTCTGCAGTTGTGGTTCCTTTTGTCGTTTTTATCCATTTTGTTTCCAACACTTTTGTGCCATTTTCTATGCTGATGAGTGCTCTTCCTTCACTTCCTGAAGGAAATGTAATTTTTGCAGTTTCACCAACATTATACGTTTCTTTATCCGCAGAAAAAACCAACATTTTTGCAGCATCTTTATCATTAGAACTTGAATTGCGCCACCAATTTCTATAAAAATAAGCTGTTCTTCCTGTAGAATGCCCACTTTTTTTATCTAAAACTCGTATTAAAAAACGTCCATTATCTCTTTCTGGAATGTTCAATTTAAAACTTCCCTTTCCTTCAGAGTTGGTATTCACTTTAATTGTTTGATACGATTTATGATAAGTGCTTGACGAATATTTAGATAAATTATCATCAGAAGAACTCCACCACCAACGCCAATTTATTTGATAAATTGCTATTTCTAAAGCTCTATTTGGAGTTGGTTTTCCATTTTCATCTACAGAAACCACAGAAAAGTTCTGGTTTTCATCTGTAAAAAAAGAACCATATCTATTGCCTTCAGGAGATTTTAAACCTACAAAAGAAGAAAAAGGTGCATATTTTTTTGTGAAAGCATCTATAGAAAAATCACCTCCATTTTCGAAAGCTCTCACTAAAAACTGAACGTTTAACATTCCTGGCGCATTTTCGCCAACCGTTAATTTACTTTTTATTTTTGCTAAACCATTTTCATCTAATTTCCCATCGAAAACATTTATTTCTTCGGATGAAAAAGTTCTTGATGGATCTGAAAAAACATAGTCATTATACCCTTCAAAACTATAATTTGTGGTAGAAATTTTAGCTTTCACTTCTGCTTTTAAGTTTTTTGCAGGCGTTCCAAAAAGCCATTTTACATCTAAAGTTCCTTCAATTGGTTTTTTGCTGGTTAAAATTTCATCACCAAAATCAATCTTAATTTTTAAACGATTTGGTTTAACCGTTTCAATTTTTAAATTCTTGTAAAACTTTGCACCACCAACAGAAACTTTTGCTGTGTAATTTCCTGTTTTTGCTTCTTGTGAAGTTGTTACTGGAAATTTATAGAAATTATTCAAGTTTTCTGCTGTTACTTTTTTGTACATCAGTTTTCCACTTGGATCTGTAATTTCCATTTTTACAGGATGATTTTTTGGCAGTTTATTATCAGCATCATTCAACACAAAAGTTAAATGAAGTGAATCTCCAGGTCTCCAAACTCCACGTTCTCCATAAATGTAACCTTTCAAGCTTTTTTGGGTTTTGCTCCCAGAAACATCAAACTTACTTAAAGACAAAGAATTGCCATCAAACAATTTTATATAGCCTTTATTTTTTCCTTTGGATGCAATTGCAAAAGCCGCATTTTTAGTGGATTCAATCGTTACAAAACCTTCAACATTTGTAGTGCCTTTTGCAATTTCTTGTTGTTGAAAGTTATATAATTTAACAGTAGCATCAATTTGAGATGTTGTGTTTAAAATGTTTGTAATTGCAAAGAAATACGAGTTATTTTCTCCTTTCTTTGCGATGATTCCTAAATTGGAAGCCAACAAATTTTGCGCAACTATTTTATCATCATTATAATAGGCAGCATTGCAAGGGTTTTCTCTTTCTCGCCAATTATAGCTGTAATTTCTGTAACTATACAGCTCATTATCCCAATATAATTCTTCTCTTTCATCCTCTTCAAGATCGCTTATATTATACTCTTCATCATAATATTCCTCCTGATAATCATCATTTTTTTCGACTGATGAAGTACCTTCTGAACAATCATAAAAAACCTGATTTTTGTTAAAACTTAACTCAATTCTATAAATAGCTCCAGGTTCCGTTTTTACCATTTCAGCAATATCTACACTATAAGCTTTCCACTTTTGCATGTTATTTTTTTCATCATCTATTAAAGTGATGGTTTTTTTAGCAACGCTTCTCCCAACTTTTTTTATTTGATAATCTTCATTACTATTAATGTTATTTTCCTGCAAAAATTGCAACACATTATCTTCATAAATTTTGATGATTCTAACCTCAACTTCTCTGACATTTATGGCTTCAAAATTAAATTTTAAATCGTCTGAATTTGGTAGAATTGTTCCGTTTGAAATTGCTCTAATTTGTGGTTTTTTCTGCTCGAAAGTAATTGTTTCAGAAAAAGCAGTTTTCAATTTATAATCATCAGAATTTTTAATTCCTTCAAAAACAGAAACCAAAATATTGTCTTCAAATTTATGATCAGCATATACTTTTAACTCATTCCCATTCACAATAAATCTTGGGTTGTCAACATTTTTAATTGTAACTAAACCATCAAAATTTTGTTGCTTTTTTAACGCATCAGAAAAATTAATCGAAATATATTGTTCCCCTAAATTATTTACACTTATATCAACAATTTTAAAATTATTTTTACCAGGAATTAAAACGTCACTTTCTCCTTTAGAGTCTGCTTTTATAGGTTTCCCATCCCAAGAAACCGTTAATTTTGAATCTTCTACAAATCGTTGAATGCTATCAATTTTAAACTCAAAAACCTTTCCTTTTGCAAAAGATTCATTCCAAACTACATTTTTTTGAGTACCATTTTGTGTTGCCTCAATTAATTGTTTTGCGTTTTCTAGAGTGATAATATCCGCAGATTTTAAAACACCTTCTAGATATTGATATTCCTTTGAATAGGATTGCAAAGTTTTTGTTTGCACATTAAAATTAGGTGTAATTGTTTTAAATTGAAACGTGTAATTTTTGTAGATTTCATCAATATTTTTATAAATTTCATTCAGTTTTACAGTAACTGTGTATTCTGTATCTGTTGCTAAATCTTCATCAGGAATAAAAGATAAAGCGTGAGTATTTAACGTTTTTAATGTTCCTTGAACATAAGGTTCTATCGATAAAATATCTGTAGAAATTTCTTGATTTGCTTCCCAACCAGTAACTTCTTTCCTTAAATTTATATTGATGTTTGCCGTTTTTGAAACAACTCCAGAAGTTGTATAACTGATATATTCTTTGAACTTATAAATATTATCAGTTTTAACTTCCTCTTTTTTACAAGAAAGAATCAAGAGAAAAAAAGCAAATGTAAAAAGTAGATTTTTGGTTTTCATAGTTGTGAAGTTTATAAACACAACTCAAAAATACGTATTTAAGTATGGAAAAATCAGAAGAATTAGAATTCGTTATTTTTTAATTAGAATTTGATGACTCTTGAATTAAAAATATTTTTTTGGCGCAAAAAAGAAGCTAAATTCAAATTGAATTTAGCTTCTTAAATATTTTAATTTTTATGATAATTATTTAGCAACTGTTGCTCTTAACATCCAAGCCATTTCTTCATGTTCTTGCATTAATCCTGTTAAGAAATCTTCTGATCCAACATCTTTACAATCTTCCCCTACTTTCGATAAATTTTCTCGAATGTACTGAATAATTGAGTCGTGATCTTTTAATAAAGCTACTGTATAATCATGACTTGTGTTATCTCCATCGTACTTTTCAGATAAATTTGTTAAATCTAAAAAGTCTTTCAATGTTCCTGGAGCATAATGACCAATTTTTCTAATTCTTTCTGCAACACTATCTGTAAATAATTTTATAGCATCATAATGCTCCTCAAAAAACACGTGTTTTGTATGGAAATCGTGTCCTTCTAAATTCCAGTGTGCTCTTAATGTTTTTGTATACAATACAAATTCATCTGCCAATAATTTTCCTAATATTTCTGATACTTCTTTTCTGTTTTTTTCTGATATTCCAATATTTGTTTTCATCTATATATTTTTAAATTAGCGATTCGTTTTAAAATTTAGAATAATGATTACTTCTAAAATCTGTTGCAATTTATTGCTTTAACCACTATTTTATTTGCCCGTTTAAATTATTTTTTAACGTAATCGATAATTTATTTGAAACGATAAATATTGAATATATATTTTATTTACTTCATATAGACAGCTTCAAAAACTGCTAATGGAGCTCTTCTACCAACATTTAAGGATAAGACACCGTCTTTAACTGTATAGTTATCTGCTAATTTGAAAACATCTAGAAAATCAGACTCTTTAAAAGTAATATCTGGACATATCATTAAGGTAGTTCCCATATTTTTAAAACGAATTCTATTTCCATTCTCCATTGAAAATTGACCAACAAGAGAATTACAACCAGCAAAACCAGAAACGCTGCTATCATTTGCTTTTAATGTAAAAAAGATTTCTCTTTTTTGATTCTCTTCCATTTTTATATCTTTTCCCTTAAGGGTTTTTAGTTTCCAATATTTTCCTGTTATAGACTCATCAAACGAATCTACTTTCTTTTCTTTTTTTGAATTACAACTCATTACAAAAATTGATAATA
>CAXBPL010000083.1:0-8892 GCA_963977615.1 uncultured Polaribacter sp.
TGCAATTAAAATTTTTGTTTTCATAATTTTTTTATTTTTATTGAAGTTCATACTCGTTTTCAAATACACTTCAAGGATGTTTTGTAAAAATACTATTTTTAGTTGGTTTCATAAATAGTAACTTTGCAGAATGAAAAAACTAATAGTTGCGAGTACTTCAACAATTTACGGAAGTGGATATTTAGAATATTTATTACCAACATTAAAATCTTTTTTTGTGGATGTAAAAACCGTTCTTTTTATTCCTTATGCAAGACCCAGTGGAATTTCTTATGATGAGTACACTAAAATTGCCAAAGATGCTTTTGCAAATATTAATATTGATGTAGTTGGCATTCATGAATTTGAAAACCCAAAAGAAGCTATTTTAAAAGCTGAAGCTATTTTTACAGGAGGTGGAAATACGTTCGAATTGGTAAATCAATTATATAAAAAAGATGTTTTATCAACTTTAAAAAAAGTTTTAGAAAACGGAACTCCTTATTTAGGAACCAGTGCAGGAAGCAATATTTGTGGTGTGAATATGATGAATACCAATGATATGCCAATTGTTTACCCACCAAGTTTTACAACTTTAGGATGCATTCCTTTTAACATTAATGCGCATTATTTAGATCCAATTGTAGGATCCACTCACAAAGGAGAAACCAGAGAAACCCGAATAAAAGAGTTTCATGTTTTTAACGATATAAATGTTCTAGGTTTACGAGAAGGAAGTTGGTTAGAAGTTTTAGGTGATAAAATTAAATTAAAAGGCGATTTAACTGCAAGATTATTTAGCAAAAACCAAAAACCAATTGAACTAGAAAGTGGAGTAGAGGTTTAAATTTAAACCATTGCCCCATTAGCACCAATTACTTGCCCAGAAATCCATTTAGATTCATCACTAGCCATAAATAAAACAACTTGAGCAATATCTATGGGTTTTGCAAGTCTATTAAAAGCATTCATTCCTTTTAACTTTTCGATAAATTCATCAGATTTACCTTCTAAAAATAAATTGGTTTCTGTTGGACCAGGAGCCACAGCATTTACAGAAATTCCTCTGCCAATTTCTTTAGAAAAAACTCTTGTCAATTGTTCTACAGCAGCTTTTGTTGCAGAATAAACTGCATACGTTGGCAACATTAATTTTACAGTACTAGAAGATATATTAATAATATTTCCATGATCTGCAAGTTTACTTTCGGCTTGTTGTAGCGTATTAAAAACACCTTTAACATTCACGTTAAAATGCGTATCAAAATCTGCTTCTGTATTATCTTTTAGTTTTTTTGCAGACATTACACCTGCATTATTTACTAAAACATCTATTTTACCAAAAGTTGCTAAGGTTTTATCAAACAGAGCAACTACTTCTTCATGTTTGCTAACATCAGCTTTAAAAGAAAAAGCGTCACCACTATTTTTTTCGATATGATTTACTACAGCAATTGCATCTTTCTCGCTATTAGAATAATTAACAACAACTTTAGCCCCATTTTTAGCTAATAGTATTGCAATTTCTTTACCTATTCCTTTTGATGCTCCAGTTACAATTACAACTTTATCTTTTACTTTCATAAATTATATGTTTTACTATCTTTAAAGTAAAAAAGTAACAATTTAGCGATTTTTTATAAAGTTAAATTTGTTAATGATTTAATAATTAACATAATCTACAATTTCTAACCCATAACCAATCATACCAACTCTTTTTGTTTGTTGTGTATTGGTTACTAATTTTAATTTGCTGATATTCAAATCATGCAGAATTTGCGCTCCAATTCCAAAATCTCTATGATCCATACCAATTGCAGGCGCTTTTGTTTCCCCTTTTTTCTGATTTTCTTTTAATACATTTAATCTACTCAATAAGTTTTTAGACTCATTTTTTTGATTGATAAATAAAATGGCACCTTTTCCTTCGTCATTTACAACTTTAAACATTTTGTCTAATTTCTTATCAGGATTGTTGGTTAAGGTTCCTAAAATATCATTATTAACTAATGTTGAGTTTATTCTTGTTAAAACACCTTCTTCATTTGCCCAAGTACCTTTGGTTAATGCAATATGAACTTGATCGTTTGTAGTTTGTTGATAGGCTCTTAATCTGAATTTTCCAAAACGTGTGTCAATTTCGAAATCTTCTTTTTTATCGATTAAAGAATCATGCTCCATTCTATATGCAACTAAATCTTCAATAGAAACAATTTTAATATCGAACTTTTTAGCCACTTTTAAAAGCTGTGGTAAACGAGCCATAGTTCCATCTTCATTCATAATTTCTACAATAACACCAGCTGGTTGTAAACCTGCTAATCTTGCAAAATCTATGGCAGCTTCTGTATGTCCTGTTCTTCTTAAAACACCACCTTCTTTAGCTTTTAAAGGGAAAATATGTCCTGGTCTTGCTAAGTCAAAAGGTTTGGTATCTTCATTTATCAAAGCTTGAACAGTTAATGCTCTGTCTGCAGCAGAAATTCCTGTTGTAACACCTTTACCACGTAAATCTACAGAAACTGTAAAAGCAGTTTCCATTGGATCTGTGTTGTTGTTTACCATCATTCCTAACTCTAACTCTTTACAACGTTTTTCAGTTAAAGGCGCACAAATTAATCCACGACCATGAGTTGCCATAAAATTGATCATTTCTGGCGTTGTTTTTTCTGCGGCTGCTAAAAAGTCACCTTCATTTTCACGATTTTCATCATCAACCACAATAATAACTTTACCATTTCTAATATCGTTAATGGCGTCTTCTATCGTATTTAATTGTGTTTCTTTCTGAACTATTTGCGTTGTCATATTTTTTCCGTTTTTTTGGAGAATATTTTTTTGAAAAATTTTGTAATAGGTTGTAAAAAGGAATCTACATTAAATATTCCTTTATCTTTTGTGGCTCTTCTTGTTAATAAAACAGCAACAGGAATCATAATAATAGCAGAAATCCAAGAGCCCAAAAAGGAAGATATAGAACTTTCTTCTGCCAAATTTTTACCAAAGGTATTTGCAAAAAAGTAAATTACATATACTGCAATTGCTAAAATCATGGGCAAGCCAAAACCACCTTTTCTAATAATAGAGCCTAAAGGAGCACCAATAAAAAATAAAATAATACAAGAAAGCGAAAATGCCATTCTGTTGTAATATTCTGTATCGTAAAAATTTAATACTTTTCTAAAAAATTTAACTTGAGCATTGTTATTTTTTAAGGTGCTTTCAAGTCTACTTGCTTTTGTAATAGCTGCATTTAGAATCGTAATTTTATCTTGAAGTTCAAAATTATCAATAACAATAGGGTCTAAATTGTCTTTTTTTAAAGAGTCTGGATATTTATATAATTCTTTTGCTTGTGTACTTGTATAAATATTTTTTGCACGAAGCTCTAAAGTTTCGTCGTAATTTCTCTTTAATTTTGGGATGGTATCTTTAATTTGTTTTAAAGTTAGCATCATTGCACTAGTGGACGAAACAATGGTATCTAGTCCTCCTTGATCTAAAGCATCACCAATATCAATATTAAATTCATATTCTTTAAAAGTGGCATTTGAGGCTGCCATTTTTTGCTTTTTTGCAATAGTTCTTGCAGATTTTACGTGTTCTTCATAATAATTACCATCATATAAAATAAAGGTCATATATCTGCTTCCTTCTTCTGTAACTATTTTTCCTCTTTCTGCAGTAATTACTTTTTGATTTCCTCTATTTCCTTTTAAATCGTAAATTAATACGTTTTTTAAAAGGTTTTCATTTTCGCCATATTTTTCATCAAACTTAATTTGAAAGCCAGGAATATCTGCATTAAAACTACCAGGAACTAAAGCCATAGCAGGTTTTTTCTTTTTAATGTTGATGTATAAATTTCGCTGCTTTAAATTTGCATACGGAAATATATTATTTAGAAATAGAAAATTAATACCACTTAAAGCGATTGCTAAAAATGCAATTGGTCTTACCAATCTTTGTAGTGAAATTCCTGCAGATTTTGCTGCTGCAAACTCATAATTCTCACCTAAATTACCCAAAGCCATAATAGATGACAAAAGCACACCAATTGGCAATGCTTGTGGAATAATCATTAAAGTTGTGTAGTATAAAAACTTTAGAATAAAAACAAGGCTAATACCTTTACCTGCAATATTCTCGAAAGCTTGCCATAAAGTTTGCATTACCAGTACAAATAGTACAATTAAAAATGTAGCTACAAAAGGACCTAGAAAGCTTTTTAAAATGTATTTATCTAAAATTTTCATAAAAAACAAAAGTAGCATCTTAAATGATAAGATGCTACTAATTTATTGTTAATTGAAATAATATTTATAATTAATCAATGGTATATTTTTGACTTACATATTTTTGTTTATCAAACATAAAAAAGTTAGCAGATAAAGGTTGATTACTTTTAAAGGTTGTAATAACAAAACTTGTTTTTGCGCCATTAGAACCTGTTTGAATCAACTTAAAAATATGTTTTGTTTTGGCATCAATACCTAATTCTACTTTTACAATATCAGAATTGCTATCCATAGGATTTAACGTTACAAACTGAATATTTCTACCATTAATGTTCTCTAATTTTCCCATTTCAAAATTGTAACCTTCTTTATAAAAAGTTAGTAATTTCGATGGATAAATAAAACCATCATCTCCACTCATGTCTCCAGAAGTGATAGAAATTTCTTTTTCTTCATTATTAATTACGTACAGATTTTTACCATCGTAAATAAAATTATTCCCTAAATAATTTAAGTTATATTTTTCTCCTTGTAAATTTATTTCACCTCTAATTGGTGGTTCATCACCTTCTTTAATGCCAGCTTCTATATTGCTTAACGTTTGGCTAAAACCTAAATACATATTATTGTATGCACTCATTTTTGTAGAAACTTCATCTAACAAAGACTTTGCTTTTGCTGAGTTTTGTGAAAATGCAACTGTCGTTAAAAATAAACTTAAAAATAAAATTGTTATTTTTTTCATATTTCTCTAATTTCCTTCTTTTAAAATAAAAGTATTTGTTTAATTTTTTTCGTTTTCTAATAATTGTTCTAAAGCTATAAAATCTGGTACCAAAACTTGTCTTGCTTTGCTACCTTCAAAACCACCAACAATTCCTGCAGCTTCTAACTGGTCAATTAATCTACCAGCTCTATTATAGCCTAATTTTAATTTTCTTTGTAATAAAGAAGCTGAACCTTGTTGCGCAGTTACAATAATTTCTGCTGCATCTTTAAACAACTTATCTCTATCTGCAATATCAATATCAATACTTGTGCCACTTTCATCATCTACATATTCTGGCAATAAATAAGCATCTGCATACGCTTTTTGTGAACCAATAAAATCGGTAATTTTTTCCACTTCTGGAGTATCTACAAAAGCACATTGTATTCTGCTTAAGGTGTTTCCTGCTGTGTATAATAAATCTCCACGTCCAATTAATTGATCTGCTCCTCCAGCATCTAAAATGGTTCTAGAATCTATTTTAGAAGTTACTCTAAAGGCAATTCTTGCTGGGAAGTTTGCTTTAATTATCCCTGTAATTACGTTTACAGAAGGTCTTTGCGTTGCTACAATTAAATGAATTCCAATAGCTCTTGCAAGCTGTGCCAAACGTGCAATTGGTGTTTCCACTTCCTTACCAGCTGTCATAATTAAATCTGCAAATTCATCAATTACCAAAACAATATAGGGTAAAAATTGATGTCCATCATTAGGATTCAATTTTCGTTGTTTAAACTTAACATTGTATTCTTTAATATTACGAACCATAGCAGCTTTTAGCAAATCGTAACGATTATCCATTTCAATACATAACGAATTTAACGTATGCACAACTTTGGTAGTATCTGTAATAATAGCTTCTTCAACATCTGGTAATTTTGCCAAATAATGACGCTCAATTTTATTGAATAAAGTAAGTTCTACTTTTTTAGGATCTACTAAAATAAATTTTACTTCTGCAGGATGTTTTTTATATAAAAGTGATGTTAAAACCGCATTTAAACCAACCGATTTTCCTTGACCAGTTGCTCCAGCCATTAAAAGGTGAGGCATTTTTGCTAAATCGACTACAAAAGTTTCATTACTAATTGTTTTACCCAAAGCGATTGGTAATTCCATTTGAGATTCTTGAAATTTCTTTGAAGAAATAACAGAATGCATAGAAACAATAGTCGATTTTTTATTCGGAACTTCAATACCAATTGTACCTTTTCCTGGAATTGGTGCAATAATTCTAATTCCTAAAGCAGATAAAGAAAGTGCAATATCATCTTCTAAATTTTTAATTTTTGAGATTCTAATTCCTGCTTCTGGTACAATTTCGTATAACGTAATTGTTGGCCCAACAGTCGCTTTTATTTCTGCAATACCAATTTTATAATTTTTTAAAGTATCTACAATTCTGTCTTTATTGGCTTCCAATTCTTCTGGATCAATAGAGATACTTTCATTATATTGTTTTAATAAATTAAAAGTCGGGAATTTAAAGTTTGATAATTCTAAAGTAGGATCAAACTCACCAAAATCTTGTAATATTTTGTCTGATAAATTTTCTGTGGATGATTCTTCCTCTCTTGCAATGGCAATATCAATTCCAACATCATTCATATCTTCAACAGTTTCTTCTACTTGAACTTCTGTTGCAGGTTTTTTTTCAATTAATAAGGTAAGTTTTTCTTTTGCTGTTTTAACATCAGAATGTTTAGAAATAGTAGGCTTTAAGTTTTCTAAAGATAACTCAACTCCCGATTTTACTTTCTTATCTTCCTTTTTTTCAGTTTTAGAAATAGTTTCTGTTTCTAAACTTTCATTAACAGCTTTATCCATAGCAGAATATTCCAATTCTTCTAACTGTTTTTCTGCTCTTTCAATTCTTTTTTGCTTCATTTTCTCAATAAAAGCATCAATATTTACTTTATAACGAACAATTAAATACGTTAATAATAAAAAGATTAAAGCAATTGCTAAACCTGTTTTACCAATAAAAGTTTGTAGATAATCATTAATTTCAAAACCAATAACACCCGATAAAAGGGCATATTTTTGATGTAAAAAACCAAGTGTTACAGAAATCCAAAGCATGGCTACTAAACTCCAATTCCAAGAAATAATAACTTTCGAGAATTTTTGTTTAATCAAAATATAAAAACCTGATATGAAAATTTGAAAGGCAATAATAAAGGCAGCTAAACCAAAACCATCATATATAAAAAAGTGACTCAAATTCGCGCCAATTTTACCTAATAAATTACTGCTTTTTACAGATTTATCCGCTAAATGATTTAGGGTACTTTGATCTTCTTGCCAATTAAAGAAAAAGGAAATAAATGCAATACACAAAAAAAATGCGAATAACATCAAGAAGAAACCAAGAATGGTTTGCGCTTGTCTTGTTTTTAAATAAGAAAAAAAACTTGGTTTATTATCCTTTTTAATTTCTTTTGTAACTGTTGGTTTTTTTAAGATTTGCTTCTTTTTTGCCATTAAAAATGAAAGTAAATTTTTAGAGCGTAAAGATACATTTTTGCTTACAACAACAAAGTAATTTTTGGAACATAAATAATTCCAGCAATAATTAAGGAGATTAAAGCTGCAAATGTTGGTGCACCTGCAGCAATATCTTTAATCAATCCTATTTTTACATGAAATTCTGGATGGATAAAATCGGCAACTTCTTCAATGGCAGAGTTTGCAGCTTCAGCTACTAAAACTAAACCAATTGCTAAACATTGCACAGCCCATTCCATTTCAGAAATATTGAAAACGAAACCTAAGATAGTTGCTATTAAAGCGAAAAATAATTGAGCTTTTATGCTGTCTTCAGTAGACATTAAAATCCATAAACCTTTAAAGGCAAACTTTAAACTTCTAATTCTACCTCTTAGAAAACCATCATTAGGATTTTTCATTTTTAAATAGCTTTTAGAGCAGCTTCGTAATTTGGTTCTTCAGCAATTTCAGGAACTTGTTGTGTATAGGTAACAATTCCTTTTGGATTTACGATCACAATTGCTCTTGAGTGTAAATCTGCCATGGGTCCATTTGCGATGTTTAATTTGTAGTCTTTCCCAAAATCTCCTTTTGCAAAATCAGAAAGCATTACAACATTATCTAAACCTTCTGCAGCACAAAAACGAGCTTGTGCAAAAGGTAAATCTTTAGAAATACATAAAACTACAGAATTTTCTAAACCAGATGCTTTTTCATTAAATTCCCTTACAGACATTGCACAAATACCAGTATCAACACTAGGAAAAATATTCATAATGATATTTTTACCTTCAAAATCTGATAAAGATTTATGTGATAAATCTACAGTTGTTAATGTGAAACTTGGAGCTTTGCTACCTATTTTCGGTAAATCTCCTATTGTACTTATTGCGTTTCCTTTTAATGTAATATCTGCCATTTTATTTATTTTTTTTTATTGATATTCAAAAGTAAGAATAATTAAACCAACCAATAAAAAATAATATCTAAAACACGCTTAATTTTAAGTATTGCTTTCGATTTAATACTTTTTTAACAATTATAGAAAACCATAACTTCATTCTTTGCGTAAATATGAGCATAACACAAAAATTAATTATTAATAAATAAATTTACCATTATGAAGAAATCAAATTTTTTAAAAGCGTCAATTTTTATTTTTACATTATTTATAGGACAAACCTATTTTGCTCAAAAAACTAAAATGGTTGGTGGAGCAGAAATGTTTCCTTCTAAAAATATTATAGAAAATGCAGTAAATTCTAAAGATCATACAACTTTAGTAGCAGCAGTAAAAGCAGCAGATTTAGTAACAACATTATCTGGAGATGGGCCTTTTACAGTTTTTGCACCCGTAAATAAAGCATTTGAAATGTTGCCAGAAGGAACTGTTGCAACTTTATTAAAGCCAGAAAA
>CAXBPL010000084.1:0-8806 GCA_963977615.1 uncultured Polaribacter sp.
GTGATGATAAAAAATATTACGGAACCAATAATTATAAAAACACCAAATTAACATCTGAAGAAAAAGAATGGAACAATAGAGAACATTCTGTTGAACTAAATTTACCACCTTTAGGAATGTTAGCATTTAAATATAATGTTTAAGATTGATAAATGAAAAATATTCTACTATTTTTAATAATCATATCAGCTTGTACATCTGAAATAGAAGAAGTGAAACCCAATTCCCAATTAATTATTACAAAAGTTGAGTGGTTTGATGTTGACGATGATAGATTATTTAAAACATATTACTATGAATATGATAAAAAACAAAGATTAATTGCAATAAAAAATAATTCAGGATTTAATACTATAGAATATTCTTATAAAGATGAAAAAGTTATTTCAGAATATGATTTCGAAAAACTTACAACCTATACTTATGACAATGAATTGATTATTTCAAGCACTAATTTATATATAAGTAATCAAGTTTTAATTACAAATACTTATGAATACAATTCACTTAATCAGCTAATTAGTGAAAAAAGTTTTAAAAATGACGTTTTAATTTGTGAATCAAATTATACCTATAATAATATTGATAATGTAAAAACTGAAGATAACTCTTGTTTAGGTTCAGCCCCTTTCAGTTTTGAGTATGATAATATGAAAAATAGGTTTTCATTACATTTTAATGTTGGTATACATAAAATACAAAGAGTTGGTAATAACAACCAAACTAAAGTTTACGAAGGAAACAAACTAAATCATACATTTAAATATGAATATAATGACTTAGGTTATCCAATCTCATCAACAGTTAGCTTTGGAGTTCGAGAAGAAATTACCTATGATACTAAATATTAGTCTCTTTTATTAAATCGACAGTAGCCTCTAGTGAAAAGATGCTATTTTTCTCAATAAAATAAAAATAATCGTCTTTTTTTATACTTTCAAAAATTATTAGAAATTGCTGAATTAATTAGCTGAATATCTTTTGTTATTCACTTACTTTTACATTTAAAATCATCGTAAAAAACACACATATCCCATTATAAAGCAAACTTTTACGGTTTTTACTAGCCTTAAAAAACAAACAAATTATGATTGTTAATACTGAATTAGAACAAAAAGGGAATTTATTCCCAACAGAGATAGTTAACTATAAAAAAGACGTAGATACTTTATATTTTACAACTAAAAATAATGTTGTTTTACAAGTAACTGTTGTTAGAGATAGCGTCATTCGCTTTCGATACGCAACTTCAGGGAAATTTGAAAACGACTTTTCTTATGGAGTTACCATTCATGCTTCAAGAGGATATAGCTTCTTAAAAGTAAATGAAGAAGAAACACATTATGTTATTAAAACATCAAAATTAATCTGTAAAGTAGAAAAATCAAGTTTACAAGTTAGTTTATATGATGCTATTGATAATAAATTAATTAATGAAGATGAAATTGGTTTTCATTGGGAAGAAAGCTACGAATATGGTGGAGACATTGTAAAGATGAGTAAAACTTGCCAAAAGGCAGAAAGCTTTTATGGTTTAGGAGATAAGCCTGTAGAAGTGAATATGAAAGGAAAGCGTTTTGAAAACTGGGCAACAGATTCTTACGCTTTTGGTAAAAATACAGATCCTATTTACAAAGCAATTCCTTTTTACACAGCTATTCAGAATAATAAATCTTATGGTATTTTCTTTGATAATACCTTTAAAACTTCTTTTGATTTTGCTCATGAAAGAAGAAATGTAACTAGTTTTTGGGCACAAGGTGGTGAAATGAATTACTATTTCATTTACGGACCAAAAATGGAAGATGTCGTTAAAAATTATACAGATTTAACAGGAAAACCTCACAATATGCCTCCTCTTTGGGCTTTAGGTTTTCATCAATGTAAATGGAGTTATTACCCAGAAAGTAATGTAAAAGAAGTTACAAGAACGTTTAGAGATTTACAAATTCCATGTGATGCTATCTATTTAGACATCGATTATATGGATGGTTTTAGATGTTTTACTTGGGATAAGGAACATTTTCCTGATCCAAAAAGAATGGTTCAAGAATTAGAAGACGATGGTTTTAAAACTGTGGTTATTATAGATCCAGGAATTAAAATCGATTTAGAATATGATGTTTTTAAAGAAGCATTAGATAAAGATTATTTCTGTAAACGTGCAGATGGCCCTTATATGAAAGGTAAAGTTTGGCCTGGAGAATGTTATTTTCCAGATTATACAAAACCAGAAGTTAGAGAATGGTGGTCTGGTTTATTTAAAGAATTAATAGAAGATATTGGTGTAAAAGGTGTTTGGAATGATATGAACGAGCCAGCTGTAATGGATGTTCCTAACAAATCTTTTCCAAATGACGTTCGTCATGATTATGATGGAAATCCTTGTTCTCATAGAAAAGCACATAACATTTATGGAACGCAAATGGCACGTGCAACCTATCATGGTTTAAAGAAATATGCATATCCAAAAAGACCGTTCGTAATTACAAGATCTGCATATTCAGGAGCACAAAGATATACTTCAACTTGGTTTGGAGATAATGTTGCTACTTGGGAACATTTAGCAATTGCAAATAATCAAGCACAAAGAATGGCAATGTCTGGTTTTTCTTTTGCAGGATCTGATATTGGTGGTTTTGCAGAACAACCTCAAGGAGAATTATTTGCAAGATGGATTCAATTAGGTGTTTTTCACGCGTTTTGTAGAGTGCATTCTTCTGGAGATCATGGAGATCAAGAGCCTTGGGTTTTTGGGGAAGAAATTACAGATATCGTAAGAAAATTCGTAGAATTAAGATATCAATTATTACCATATTTATATACTGCTTTTTGGAATCATATCAATAATGGAACTCCGATTTTAAAATCTTTAGTTTTATTTGATCAAGAAGATGTAAATACACATTATAGAAGTGATGAGTTTGTTTATGGTGAACATATTTTAGTTTGCCCAATTCAAGAACCAAATGCTAAAGGAAGAAGAATGTATATTCCTAGAGGTAATTGGTATAACCTTTGGACAGATGTTGTTATAGAAGGTGGAAAAGAAATGTGGGTAGATGCTGAATTAGATAGCATGCCAATTTTTATTAAAGAAGGTGCTGTAATTCCTAAATATCCAGTGCAACAATATGTTGGCGAAAAAGATTTTGATGAAGTTACATTAGATGTTTATTTTAAATTAGGTAAAGAAAAATCTGAATTATATGATGATGCTCATGATGGCTATGATTATAAAAAAGGAAGATATAGTTTGCGTAACTTTAAATTAACAGGTAAAAAGAAAGAATTTATCTTACAACAATTTAAAGAAGGTACTTACAATGCACCTTATACTAAATTCAAAATTGTTTTACATAACTTACCTTTCTCTATTTCATCTATTCAAATTGATAATGTAGAAGTTGAGTTAGATAAATCTAATTCAAATACCTCTCAATGTATTACTGTAGATAAAGAATTTACAGAATTACATTTATTTGGAAAATAATATAAAAGTATTTTAATATTCAAAGAGCCTTTCTAAAATAGAAAGGCTCTTTTGATTTTAAAAAAATCATAAAACAAAAAGTGCTGTAAGATTAATTCTTACAGCACTTTTTGTTTCTTATTGATATAACGCAAATCAAAATCTTCGGTTATATTACATTATTTTTTTCTATTTGGCTTGCAAGCGCTTGCTTTTTAATTTTTTATGGTCTTTACCAGATTTGTATGCTAATGCTAATAATGCAACTTCTGTTAAAAGTAATGCTATTTTTAATTTTTTGTTTTTACTTACTGCAGCTGTTAAGCCTAATATTTTTGTAGCAATCATAATGTTGAGTTTTGTTTACTCAAAGATATTATAGAATCAATCATAAAATTAGTTCAAATCATTTAAAGAATAACTCAAATAATTTAGACTTTATAATTAATTACGAAACAAGCCAACATAAAAAATCCAGCTTAAAAGCTGGATTTTTATAATTATTTCATCATTTGAAGATTATTCACTTCTAAATTTGTAAGCTCTCTCCATCTTCCTCTTGGTAAGTTTTTCTTAGTTAATTCAGCAAAAATAACTCTATCAAGTTTATTTACTTTGTAACCTACGTGTTCAAATATTTTACGAACAATTCTATTTCTTCCAGAATGAATTTCGATACCAATTTCAGTCTTTGGCTCTCCATTTACATAAGAAATTGCATCAATAAATACTTTTTTACCTTCAATAACTACTTCTCCTCGTAATTTTTCTAAATCTCTTAATTCTAATTTCTTGTCTAGAGAAGCGTGGTATAATTTACGAACATTATGTTTTGGATGTGTTAACTTTTTAGCTAAATCACCATCATTAGTAAACAATAATAAACCAGTTGTGTTTCTATCTAAACGTCCAACAGGATAAATACGTTCTTTAGATGCATTAGCAATCAGCTCCATAACTGTTTTTCGACCACGATCATCTTCCATGGTTGTAATGTAGTTTTTAGGCTTATTTAATAACACATATTTCTTCTGCTCAGGTGTAATTGAAGTTCCATCAAATTGAACAATATCATCAGCTTGAACTTTATAACCCATTTCTGTAACCAACTTTCCATTCACTTGCACACTACCATGTTCTATATAAGTATCTGCTTCTCTACGTGAGCAAATTCCAGAATTGGCAATATATTTGTTTAAACGAATCCCTGAAGTTTCATCAGAAGTTTTATTGGGAGTTATTTTTTTGAATTCCTTTTTTACAGTTTTCTTTTCTAAAGGTTTTCTATTAAGCGGTTTTTTGCTTTGTGGCTTTCTGCTTAAAGGTGTACTTTTTTTACCATCTAGTCGTCTTCTCGACGAGTTTTTATTTGATTCCATTATAATAAATTTTTGCAAAGGTACTCAAATTGCAAATTAATTCAATCTCTCAATTACTTTTTCTAATAATAAAGATGTATCAATAAAAACAAGACAAAAAACGCCAATTAAAAGTACCATTTTTAATACGTTATGTAAAAATCTGTATTGGTTTCTTTCTGTTGAATTCCAAAGATAAAAACCCAAAAATAAAAAGGCTGCCATTGCAAAGTAGAAATAGTACTTCATATAACTTAATGCTGGATATTGAAACAGAAAAATAATTGGCACTAAAGTTAAAAACAATAATAAAATAGAAAGTTGTTTTGTTTTTTTCTCACCATAAACTATAGGAAACGTATCATAATTGTTGGCAATTGCACCTTTCATATTCTGTAAATCTTTGATTAATTCTCGAACCATAATCACCAAGAAAAGAAAAATAGCGTGTATAAAAATAATATCTGAAAAGTTTTTGTAGTAAACGAAAATAACAAAGAAAGGCATTAACGTTAATGAAGTTGCAGAAATTAAACCTGTAAATGGATATTTTTTTAACTTATGAGAATAGAACCAAATGCCAAAAATATACACTGCAAAAAACAAACCTGCTTTCCAAGAGACAAAATATCCAAAAAGAAAACCGACAAAATTCAGGAAAAAGTAAAGCCTTAACTTCGTTTCTTGACGCACATAATTTTCTAAACCTGTTTTTACGGGTCTGTTAATTCGATCTACTTTATCATCATAAAAATTGTTGATAATATAACCAGCTGCAACTACGCAAACACTTGCTAGCACAATATAATGTAGATGAAGATCAAAAATTACATGAGAAATTGATTTTTCTGGAGAAAATATAAAAATCGACGCCAAATACTGAGCAAAGATTAAAACAAGAATGTTATAACCTCTAACAACAGATATTAAACTAAATGCTTTTTTAAGAAACGTCTTCATTTGTGGGAAGAACTAGTAAGAGAGATTTGTTAGAATCTGTAGACCAACTCTAATTTATAATCTTTTAAACTTTCTTGTGCTTTTTTATAGTTTTCAGTAAAGCCTAAAATATAACCTCCACCTCCAGAACCACAAAGTTTTAAATAATAATCGTTAGTTGCGATTCCATTTTCCCAAACTTTATGAAAAGCATCAGGAATCATTGGTTTAAAATTCTTTAAAACAACTTTTGATAAACTTTTTACATTACCAAATAAAGATTTTACATCACCTTGAAGAAAATTTTCTATACAAGCATCTGTGTGTAAAGCAAATTCTTCGCTAATCATTTTTCTAAAACCTTCGTTTTTCATCTTATTCATAAAGATGTTTACCATAGGTTCTGTTTCACCAACTTGTTCAGAATCTAACAAGAATACAGCTCCTTTTCCTTTCTTTTGAGATGGAATTCCTGCTGGCTCTATATTTTCTTTAGAGTTGATTAAGATTGGTAAACTTAAATAAGAATTTAAAGGATCTAATCCAGAACTTTTTCCGTGAAAAAAAGATTCCATTAAAGAGAATATTTCCTTTAATTTTAATAATTTTTCTCTAGTTAAATTCTCTAAAACTGTAATTTTATCATCAGCATAATTATCATAGATAGATGCTACCAAAGCTCCAGAGCTTCCAACTCCATATCCTTGTGGAATAGAAGAATCGAAATACATTCCATCCTCTAAATCTTTTTTAAAGGCTGCTAAATTAAAAGAAACCACATCCGATTTTAAACTAGCAATATGATTGTAGAATTTATATAAATTTTCGTTGGATTTTTTTGAAATCCCTTCTAAATTTTTTGAAGTTTTTAAAGCGCCTCTATACGCATTAAATGGAATTGCTAAACCTTTAGAATCTTTAATAATTCCATATTCTCCAAACAATAAAATTTTAGCGTAAAAAAGTGGTCCTTTCATTTTCTTTTTCAATATATATAACAAAAATACGAATAAATAATTAACTTGTAATTTGTTATGAATGCTTTCGTGTAATTTTCTTAAAATATTTAACTAAAATAGGTTCAATAAAAAGCTAATCGTTTTTATAAAAAGTTTTCCAAACACCAACTTTTTCGCCATTTTGATATTTGCCTTTCTCTTTTATTTTACCGTTTTTATAATACGTTTTCCAAATACCATCTTTTTCATCATTTACATATCTTCCAGCTGTCATTAATTCTCCAGATTCGTAAAACATTGAAAATGCACCTTCTGCTTTACCTTTTACAGAGGCTACTTCCTTCGCTTTTTTACCAGAAATATAATAATCAATTATCCATTCTTGTTTCGTTTTTTTTGATGAAATTGAACGATAATACACAGCATTTTCTTTGTCTGATATATTCCAGTTTGCATCAAAATAAACTTTTTCTTGCGCCTTTGTAACAAAAGAAAAGAGCAGACAGATACCTATAATAAAACCTATTTTTTTCATAATATTATGTATTAAAACTGTTTTGCACCAAAACCAACTTGATCACAAATATATTGATTATTATCACAATAAACAGCTAACTCACTATCTATAAACTCGTTAATACTTTCTTTTTCATTTTCTGGAAACAAAATATGCACATTTGCACCTGCATCTAATGTAAAACAAATATTACTATTTTTTTCTTGGCGATATTCCCAAATTCTGTTGATAATTTCCAACGTATTTGGTTTCATCAAAATAAAATATAGATTGCTTGTTAACATCATTGCATGCAAAGTCAATGCTTCACTTTCTACTAAATTGATAAATTCTTTGATGTTCCCTTCTTGTAAAATTGTAGACATTTTTGCCAAATTTTCATTGGCTTGCAAAAATCTGTTTTCAGCAAAAGGATGATTGATCATTAAATTATGACCAATGGTGCTTGAAACTTGTTTTTCACCTTTATCAACCAATAAAATTACATCTTGATAGTTTTCGAAAATGGAATGTACTTGATAAGGAAATTTTACCCCAAACAAATCTGAACTTCCTTCAATTTCTGGGTGATTTCCCCAAACAACTAAAGGACCTTCTATACTTCTACTTGCAGAACCTGAACCTAATCTTGCTAAAAAAGATGCTTTTTTGTTGATGAATTCTGCTGATAAATTCGTTGAAATTTCATTTTCCAAACTCATTAAACATCTTGCAATAGCAGACAAACCACTTGCAGAAGAGGCAATTCCACTTGAATGTGGAAAAGAATTCTCTGAATGAATCGTCATTTTGTACTCATATATATATGGACAATATTCTTGAACACGTTTAAAAAATTCTGCGATTTTAGGTTTGAATTCCTCTTTTTCTTTGCCTTCAAAAAACAAATCGAAATCTACAACTTTGTCAATCTGAACTTGTTTCAGGTTCTCATTCTTATCAGAATTTGTGTTTTGCTTACGCTCAAAATCGATACTGGTATTTGTATGACAATTGTTTAGCGTAAAACTAATCGAAGCATTTTTTGGAATTTGAGGATTGCTTTTTCCCCAATATTTTACCAAAGCAATATTACTTGGTGTCTGCCATTTAAATATTGCTTTATCAATATATTTTAATGCCGATTTTACTAAAAACTGATCTGTATTCAAGGTCTAAATATTTAAAAACAAAGATAAAGTTAAAACTATACTTCTGCTAATTTTTGCAAAACGGATTCTTTATAACTTCTACTAATTGGCAATGCTTTTTGATTAATTTCTATAAATTCGTTTGTGTAAGAATCTATTTTTTTAAACGATATTATAAACGATCTATGAATTCTGATAAACTTTTTAGCGGGTAATTTTTCCTGTAAACTACTGATGGTTTCTCGAATAACAATTGTTTTTTCTGTAGTAAAAATTTTGACGTAATCACTTAAACTTTCAATATATAAAATACTATTAAAATCAATTTTTACCATTTTTCTATCTGCTCTAACAAACATAAAATCATTATCATTTTCTATGATTTCTGGGGCTGAAACTTTTTGAACTGCCTCTAAAAATCGATCAAAAGA
>CAXBPL010000085.1:0-8609 GCA_963977615.1 uncultured Polaribacter sp.
AAATGATTTGCTGTCAATAAAAAAATCCTTCAAAAATTTCTTTTTAAAGGATTTTTAATATTAGGGATTTTTTGCGATAAAGAATACTTAAAATAAGATTATTTCATCATCTTATTTAATAGTCTACTCTGTAAAGATTCGTGACTTTCTGATATTTTCTTCACTTCATCAATGTCTTTTCCAATTAAAACATCTTTACCATAAAATTCTAGAAGTTTTTTTTCTCTAGTTTTAATGTTTTGAGTACCGATAACATTTTCAGTAACTCCATCTGTGTTTGCACTCTTTTTGTAAATACTTTTTTCGTCTTTCCCCATGACTTTATAAAATTTGGTTAATAATGATAAATTTAAATAAAATAAAACATTAAATTAAGTATTTATCTAAATTTTAACGTATTATAAATCTAATTTTCTCTTTTAGCCCTCTCAATAATTTTCTCTGGGATGGCTTTTTTTGCTTTAGCGCCCATTTTCTTTAGTTTTTCAACACTATTAATTAAGTTTCCTCGTCCATCAAATAACTTATTCATAGCACTCGAATATTCTTTTTTACTATCGTCAATTCGTTTTCCAATGCTTACTAAATCTGTTAATAAACCTTGAAATTTATCATATAAAGCACCAGCTTGTTTTGCAATTTCTAACGCATTTCGTTGTTGTTTTTCATTATTCCACATAGAATCTATAGTTCTTAAAGTAGCCAATAATGTTGATGGAGTAACAATCACTATATTTTTCTCAAAAGCTTTATTATACAAATGATTATCTGAATTTAAAGCCACTGCAAAAGCAGGTTCTATGGGGATGAAAAGCAACACAAAATCTGGAGATTCTATTTGATATAAATCTTCGTATTTTTTATCTGATAATTGCTCAATATGTTTTTTAAGCGATAGAATGTGTTCTTTTAAAAATTGTTCTTTTAAAATGTCATCTTCTTCATTGATAAAACGCTCATAAGCCACTAAAGAAACTTTAGAATCTACAACCATTTTTTTATTGTCTGGCAAATGAATTACAACATCTGGCAACAGTCTTTTTCCATCATCAGTCGTAAAGCTTTGTTGCACAAAATACTCTCGATCTTTCTCTAAACCAGATTTTTCTAAAACGCGTTCTAAAACTAATTCGCCCCAATTTCCTTGCATTTTGTTATCGCCTTTTAAAGCTTTGGTAAGGTTCAACGTTTCTTTGCTCATTTGCTGATTCAACTCTTTCAACCCCAATATTTGCTGACGTAAAGCTGCATGATAATCGATGCTTTCTTTATGAGTTTTATCTACTTTATCTTCAAAAACTTTAATTTTTTCTTGAAGCGGATTTAGGATAATTTTTAAGTTTTCTTTATTTTGAAGTGTGAATTTATTCGATTTTTCCTCTAAGATTTTATTCGCTAAATTCTCAAACTCTTTGCTAAACTTATCTTGAAGTTGTTCAACTTCTTTTTTGTGTTCGTCTAACTTTAGTTGTAAGTTTTTATTTTCTGAATCTAAACGTGTATTTAAAGTGATTAAGTTTTCTTTATCTAATTGTTGTTTTTTTACCTCTTTTTGCAATTCTATAAAATTATCTTCAACCATATCTTTAGATTGTTGCAATAAAGCAACACGTTCTTCTAATGTAGATTTTTCTTTTTCTAAACTTGTTTTCTCTTTTTCGAAGTTTAATTTTGAGATGAGTTTTCCTATAAAAAAACCAATCAAAATAAAAATTAATGCGATGATGAAGTAGGTAATTAATGCTGTCATTGATACTTGAAAATTTACTTATTAGTAGTCATAAAAATAGCAAGAAAATTCTATGTAAAAGCAGAAGTATTTGCTTTTGTAAAATTACTAGAATATTTTATTTAGAAACGATTCGTAATAAATTGCTATTCAATTTTTAATACGTCCATAATTAAATGCTTAATTTTGTGTATCGATTAAAATAAAGAATGAAAAGATTTGCAAGTTTTATCTTATATACTGTTTTAGGGTGGAAATTGGATGGTGATTTTCCTAGAGAACCTAAAAAATACGTTGTTATTGCTGCTCCACATACAAGTTGGTTAGATTTTCCAATCTCAATTTTGGCAAGAATGAGTTCTGGAATTATGATTAATTTTGTGGGTAAAAAATCACTTTTTAAATGGCCTTTTGGTTATTTCTTTAAGATTTTAGGAGGTACTCCAGTAGATAGAAGTAAAACAAATAATTTGGTAGATGCTATTGTAGAAATCTTTCATAAAAAGCAAGTTTTCAGGCTGGCATTATCTCCAGAAGGAACTCGAAAAAAAGTAACTGACTGGAAAACTGGTTTTTATTATATTGCAAAAGGTGCAAATGTGCCAATTGTGATGGCAACTTTAGATTTCGAAAATAAAAAACTTAAAATTTCTGAACCTTATTATACAACTGATAATAAGGAAAAAGACTTTGCTTTTATAAAGGGGTTTTACCTGAACGTAAAGGGGAAAAACCCTGAATTATCATAAAGCACTTCATATATGATAAATTTTGATTTAAATTTGTTTCGTAGTCTTCTAATGAGGAATTTCGGGGGATGTTTACTCAAAAAGAAACTATATTGTATTATTATTACCAATGCTAAATCTTCAAAAAGAAATTTTTGAAGATTTTTTTTATTTAGAGACGCTTTATTTATATTTTTCAGCAACTTTACTTGCAATTCCTACAATTACCTCTGTCGCTTTTAGCATAGATTCTACAGGAACATATTCAAAACGTCCATGGAAATTGTGTCCGCCAGCAAAAATATTTGGGCAAGGCAAACCTTTGTAAGAAAGTTGCGAACCATCTGTACCACCTCTAATTGGTTTAATTAAAGGTTGTATGCCAATTTCTTTCATCACTTCTTCAACAATATCTACAATATGCATTACTGGAACTATTTTTTCCTTCATATTAAAATATTGATTTTTAATGTCTAAAGAAATCAAATCTTGTCCCAATTCTTCATTCATATCAAAGGCAATTTTTTGCATTAAATACTTTCGTTTTTCAAATATATCTAAATCATGATCTCTAATAATATATTCTAAAACAGTTTCTTCTACATTTCCTTTTACATCATGTAAATGAAAAAAACCTTCGTAATCAGTTGTTTTTTCTGGAACTTCTTCAGCAGGAACTGCAGCAATATATTCATTGGCAATTAATAAGGAATTGATCATTTTTCCTTTGGCATATCCTGGATGTACAATTTTTCCTGTAATGGTAACAATGGCACTTGCAGCATTAAAATTTTCATATTCTAATTCGCCAATTTGGCTTCCATCCATAGTATATGCCCATTCTGCACCGAATTTTTCGACATCAAATAAATGGGCACCTTTGCCAACTTCTTCATCTGGTGTAAAACAAATTCTAATTTTACCATGTTTAATTTCTGGATGCTCAATTAAATGTTCCATAGCTGAAACAATTTCTGTAATGCCAGCTTTATCATCTGCACCTAAAAGCGTAGTTCCATCAGTGGTAATTAAAGTCTGACCTTTGTATTGCAGTAAATCATCAAAATAATCTGGAGATAAAATAATGTTTTTTGCTGCATTCAAAATGATGTCTTTCCCATCGTAATTTTCAACAATTTGTGGTTTTACATTGTTGCCTGTAAAATCTGGACTTGTATCCATATGTGCAATAAAACCGATTGTTGGCACTTCATAATTTAAATTACTGGGCAAAGTAGCCATAATGTAGCAGTTTTCATCTAACTCAACATCTTGCATGCCAATTGTCTTCAACTCCTTTTCTAAAACCTTGGCTAAATCCCATTGATTTTCTGAACTTGGAAAAGCAGGATTTTCAGGATTAGACTCTGTGTCAATGGTGACATATTTTATAAAACGGCTAATTATATATTGTTTATCAATCATATTAATTTTTTATTTTGATGTTCTCCATCAGTGAAAATGCTTTACAAAAACGTTGGTTTACCATAAAATCTCCATAAACTTCGGTTTTTGCTAATATAAAGTTCGATTCGTTTACTTTGATAAAAGTATTACAAACTTGATAGTCAAATTTGCCTTTTTTACCTTTATAAACCAAATACATTGATGGTTTTTCCAAGAATATAAATTCCTTTGTTTTTATTCTGATCAGTTCGTTTGCTAAATTTTCTTGATCTTGTTGTAATAAAAAAGCATCATTAAAACTTATTTCTTTGTTGATGAAAGTAACATCCAATAACACTGTTTCTGTCAATTGTTTTGTGGTATCTGCAGCAAAAACAGAAGATTGTATCTCATCTTGATATAGATTAATTTTCCAATCTTTTGGCAAATCAACAGAAAATAAATTCTTGACATCATCAACGATTTCCAAATTATCAAACGTTTTTGTTTCACAATCAAATTCTTCACGAATTGCTGATTTTTTATCACAAGAAATAAATAGGAGTGAAGCTATTATTAGAATACTATAAATATTTTTTGACACAGATTTTATTTAATAATTAAAAAGTATTACACTAATTTCACCAATAATACTCAACTACGTTTTGCTAAATTCGAGATTTACTAACACAAATATTTCACAAACATTTTTTCCCTTTGGGGAAATTAAAAGGAGCTTTTTTTACTTCAAAATAAGTTTCCCAATTTTCTCATTTCCACTTAACCAAGCTGTGTTTTTATTTACAAACTGAATTGCATAATAACTTTCATCAGAAATATCTTTCCAAGAATTTCCACCATCATTAGAAAAAGAAACACCAGTTTTACCCACTGCAAAAAGCTCTTTTCCTTGTGTATTTGGTACATATTGTACACAACTTTTATAGTTTGGATTTTGATTATCAGCAACTAAAACCCATGTTTTTCCACCATCTTTTGTAATTGCTTTATTCGCTTTGTTTTCTAAAGGTTTAGAATAATCTCCACCGATTATAATTCCATTATTTTTATCAACAAAATCCATAGCATAAATTCCTTGAGGGCCATTTCCTTGAATGATTGGCGTTTCAAAAATCTGCCAAGTTTGTCCAAAATCGTCCGACTTTAAAATTCGTGCTTTTGTGCCTCCAGAAGCAATCCAAACTGTGCTTCCCATTGTTTTTATGTTGGTGTTGCTGGCTGCAAAAAAAGCTTCACCTTCTTCAAATTTTGGTAAATTTTCGCAAGGTAATTTGTTCCAAGTTTTTCCTGCATCATCAGTTAAAATAATAGAAGCACAATTTTCTGTTGGGTCTCCAACTGCAATTCCATGCGTATTATCATCAAAAAAATGCATGGAATCATAAAACACTTTTTCATGTTCTTCTTTATACACTAACGAATATTCGTCTTCAGATATTTTATATAACAAAGCAGGATTTGCAATAGAAAGCGCAAAATAATCAGTTCCATTAAAAGCCAAACTTCTAAAATTTGGGGCAATTGAATCTTGATATTGTATGTTTTGAGTATGTAAAGAAATTCCTTTATCAGTTTTAAAACCAAAACTCCCATCAGAACCTGCATAAGCAACTTTATGTTCATCCAAAGCAATGATGGCTCTGATGCTTGTGCCTTCCATTTTAAAGGCTTCAATTTCAATAGCATCTATATTTCTAGGAATATATGCTGTTGTGCAACATATAATTAAAAGGAAAACAGAAATTAATAGCGATATTCTTTTCATTTTTAATATTTTTAACGAAAATAAAGTTTTTTTATAGATAATTACTTAAAACCAAATTCATATCAATATTTAATTAGTTTTAAGTTTAATTTTAAAATCAGAAATAAAAAAAATGTATTTTTAAAATCCCGCAAAAAGTGGGAAAAACAATTTATAAGGGAACCACAAAGAAAATTATGACGTTCTTTATGGAATAAACAAATCATAACGAATTGATGAAAAAAGCGTTGGTAATTTCTGGAGGAGGAAGCAAAGGAGCATTTGCAGGAGGTGTTGCTCAATACCTTATGAAAAAGGAAAATAAAGATTATGATTTGTTTGTGGGGACTTCTACAGGTAGTTTAATGGTGTCTCATTTGGCTTTGGGAATGTTAGATGATTTAAAAGAATTGTATACAAACGTAGATCAGAAAACTATTTTTAGCAACAATCCTTTTCACGTAAAAGTGGTTGCTGGCGAAAAAGTGGTAAGTGTAAGGCATTTAAATACATTATGGAATTTTATAAACGGACGAAAAACTTTTGGTGAAAGTAAAAACTTACGAAAGTTAATCAAAGAGAAAATTACCAAAGAAATGTATGCTGAAATTCAACAAAGTGATAAAGAAGTTGTGGTAACTGTATCCAATTTAACCGCCAATCAAATTGAGTACAAATCTAGCAAAGATTGTACGTACGATGATTTTGCAGATTGGATTTGGGGTTCTTGCAACTATGTTCCTTTTATGAGTTTGCTAGAAAAAGATCATTGCCAATATGCAGATGGTGGTTTTGGTTCTTTAGTGCCTATTAGAGAAGCAATTTTAAGAGGAGCTACAGAAATTGATGCCATTATTTTAGAAACTGAAGTAACGCAATTAAATAGATTGCCTTCTAAAAACCCGTTTTCGTTGTTGTTTGATGTGTTCGATTTTATGTTAACGCATGTAGAAAGGCACAATATTACCATTGGAAAACTTGCAGCCACCAACAAAAATGTGAAGTTAAATTTATACTATACACCCACAGTTTTAACTACGAATTCTTTGGTTTTCGACCAGAAATTAATGAGAAAATGGTGGAAATCTGGGTTTAATTATGCAAAATCTAAACAAGAAGAATTAATGAGCGAGTTTAGACCAGATGTTTTAACAGATCAAGAAATTGAAGAAGGTATTGAGGATGTGGAAGATATGAATATATAATTTTATTTGAAGCTATTTCCAGCTTTCAGCACTCGCTTTTTTTTATGCTGAATTTATTTCAGTATCTTTTTATATCAATAGCTAATGGTATTATGTATCATAGATATTTAATCGAGTTCAACATAAAAAAAGAGCTCAAACAAATGCCTCAATCTGGGCTATACTTGTTTGCAAACTATAAGAATAATAGCTTGCTGTTTACAACTCTAAAAGCATTTTAATATTTGCTCTTTTATAATGTACATCTTTTTCTACAGGAATTTCTTTAAACCCAATTTTCTGATACAAATTAATGGCAGTTTCTAAAGATCTGTGAGAATACAAAGTAATACTTTTCCAATCTTGTTTTTTTGCGAAGTCAACACAAAAATCCATTAATTTTCTTCCAATTTTTAATCCTTGGTATTTTGGTGAAACAGCCATTTTACTCAATTCAAAAAATGTTTTCTGGTTGATGAGTGCAACAACTCCAACAATTTCATCTTTATATTTTGCCATAAATATAAATCCACCTGCATTTAAAATGTATTCTTCTGGATTGCTTAAAACCATTTCGTCATAAGGTTCTACATAAAAATATTTTTCAAGCCAAGCAACATTTAAATCGTAAAAGTCTTTTTTGTATTTTTTATCAAAAGGAATAATTTCTACTTCTTTAAGATTAAAATGCGTGTTTTCCATAACTTAAAAATTCCTTGTTTTTAAATTTGTCGATAAAAACAAATAACGAACACAGAATAAAATCAACAAAGGAATTATAGATGTTGGGAATAATTGAATTTCTAAAATCCATAAAATTGGAATTAGAATCAATAATAACAACAAAAATTTGAAGTAAAAATGCAACCACTTTTTAGGTTGATTTTTTAGAGCTAAAAACGCAACTATTAAATTAGGAGCAAAAGCCCATAAAAAATTAAAGTTGTTTGGAGAAGTGGAGTGGTTGGTGAAAAACCAAAGAAAAACGACTAAAAGACCAAGAATTCCAGTCATCAATAATAACGTGAAATCTAACCATTTTGTTCTCTTTTTATTTTTGAAATCTTTATAGGTTATAAAAAGTCCAAGCAAAGAAATAACGCTAAAAACTAAAAACGGATTAAAGATTGAGATTTCTTGTTCTAATTCTTTAAAATCTAATAAAACGTCTTCTCTTAAAACTAAACTTGTAGGTTGATTTTTGAGAGTAACTATACTGTTTTGAAAAACAGTGTGCACATAATCAGGTAAATACATGTAGTTTTTAAATTCTCTTTTTGTATCTAATTTACTACCTAAAGCCAAATTAATTCCGAAACTTCCCCAAGTATTCCAAGGAATTTCTTTGTTCATTAATTGTCTAAAAGATTTATTTTCTTCAACATTACCAGCTTTAAAATCAACTTTATTCTCTAAAATTTCTGCAGTAATATCTCTTAATTTGGTGGCACAATTATTAAAATAAGGATCATAAAAATAAGTCGCATTTTCAGGCAATGCATTGTTTTCTAAATAGATAAAAAAGGCTTGTTTCTGCTGTTGATCTAAGTTTAATACTTGTTGTTTTACCCAACGTTTGTCTATTTTGTTGCTCGCTAAAAAATATTTAAAATCATACCTAGCTAATTTGTAGAGTAATTTTCCTTTTGTGAAATTTGAGTAAAAATTAGGCTGATCAAAATCGAACATTCCATAATTATAAATCAAATCTAATCGTAAAACTGGATCTTTAATTCTAATCGCTGAATGTCCAAAAGCTTCGTATAATTCTGTTCCTGGACCAGCAGTTACAATACTAACTTCTGAGTAAACAGAAA
>CAXBPL010000086.1:0-8427 GCA_963977615.1 uncultured Polaribacter sp.
TATGGTAAAAATATAGTTGAAGCGAATAAGTGATCTACTGGTTTTTCAAAAAACCCTTGAATTTGATCAGCATGTAAATCCATGGTCATAATTCTAGTTGCTCCAGCAGCTTCTAAAAGTTTTGCAACTAGTTTTGCACCAATAGCAACTCTAGGCTTATCTTTCCTATCTTGTCTTGCCCAACCAAAATAAGGCATTACTGCAGTAATGTGTCTTGCTGATGCTCTTTTTGCAGCATCTAACATTAATAACATTTCCATTAAATTATCTGCATTTGGGAATGTAGATCCAATAATAAAAACACGTCTTCCTCTTACAGATTCTTCAAAAGCTGGCTGAAATTCGCCATCGCTAAAATAGGTTGTATCTACTTTACCTAATGTTGTGTTGTATTCTTTGGCAATTTTTTCTGCTAAAACTGTACTTTGTCTACACGCAAATAACTTTGGTGCAAGTTGATTTTCAGACATTTGTTTGTTTTTTTGTTGTGTTGTTGTTTAAATACAAAAGTAGAAATTATTTATTGCGTGTGAAATTTATTTTTTGACTTTAAAATTAAAAATATTTAGTAAGTTTGCAATCTCAAAAGTTTAGAGTTTAAATTGATTTTCAAATTAATTGAAAATTAATATTTCTTTCTAACTTCATTACTGCTCAAGTGGCGGAATTGGTAGACGCGCTGGATTCAAAATCCAGTTCTTTCGGGAGTGTGGGTTCGATTCCCACCTTGAGTACAAAAACCTTTGTTAATCATTTGATTATCAAAGGTTTTTTTTGTTTAATGAAGTTATATCGCCAGCGATTTATAAAAACTAACTTTTATAATTCTATTTTAAAGTTATATTTAAAGCAACCTCAAAACATCATTCAAAATAGGATTTCCATTTTTCTGATTCCAAATTACGGAGAGTGTTGTTTTTTGAAGAATTTTATCTAACTCAATAAATTTAATTTTATACCCTCTTTTTTGTGCCAAAGATTTTGGTATAATAGAAATTCCAAAACCGTTTTCTACCAACTTAAAAATAGAACTAGAGTGTATCGTATTATGAGATACTAAAGGTGTAAAACCACAATCATCAAAAATTTGCATCACTTTTTCGTAGTAAGAAGTACTATATTTAGCATCAAAAAGTATAAAAGATTCGTTTTTAAATGCTACCAAATTTTTGAAATTTTCTTTATCAATTTCATGATTTTCAGGAAGAACTAAACAGAAATTCTCTTTTAAAATTGGTTTTATTTCTAAATTTCTTGGCACTCTTTCCAAACGTACAAAACCAATATCTAAATCAAAAGAAAGCAAATCTTTAATTTGTTTTTGATTGTCTACTTCTTTTAAATTGAATAAAATATCTGAATTATTTTTTTCATATTTCAATAACAAATTTGGAATTACATCTTGCATTGCAGAGCCAACATAACCAATTTTTAACCCACCTTTTTTTCCAGCTTGCATCAGCTTTGCATTCTCTAAAGTGTGAGAAAGTGTATTTAATTGATTTGTAAATTCTTCTTTTAAATATTCCCCAACTTTCGTTAAAACAACTTTTCTATTATGCCTTTCAAATAAAGTTACACCCAATTCATCTTCCATCTGTTTAATTTGTCTACTTAAACCTGGTTGAGATATAAATAATTTTTCTGCTGCTTTTCTAAAATGTAATTCCTGGGCAACAGCTAAAAAATATTTAAGATGTCGTAATTCTATTTGATGTTTCATAGTTATCAATATCTAATTAAAATGGTATTATAAAGCATTAAAAGTAACTATAAATTTGTAACTATACAATTCAAAGAAAAATGATATTTAAATACGGAATAGATCAACTTACACTTCAAAAAGTAAATAACATTGCAAATGGAAATTTACAAGCTATTATTAATGATGAAGCCAAAGAAAAAATAATTTCTTGTAGAAAAAAAGTAGAAACTATAACCAAAAACAACAAAGCTGTTTATGGAATAAATACAGGTTTTGGGCCTTTGTGCGATGTACAAGTTTCTGCTGAAGAAACAAATTTGCTTCAAAAAAACTTATTAATTACACACGCAGTTGGCGTTGGCGAAAACATAGATAAAAGTCTTTCTAAAATTATGATGATTTGCAAAGTTCACGCACTTTGTCAAGGTTTTTCTGGTGTTCGATTAGAATTGATAGAACGCATTATTTATTTTATCGAAAACAATTTATTACCAACTGTACCAAAACAAGGTTCTGTTGGTGCTTCTGGAGATTTAGCACCACTTTCTCATTTATTCTTACCACTAATTGGAGAAGGAGATTTTTGGATTAAAAACAACATTATTCCAGCTAAAAAAGTGTTAGAAAATCATCATTTAAAACCTTTAGAATTAAAAGCAAAAGAAGGTTTAGGATTGATAAACGGAACACAATTTATTTTAGCACATACAATTACTGGATTACTAAAAATGGACTATTTACTGGATTTAGCAGATGTTTCTGGAGCCATGAGTATTGAAGGTTATAAAGGAAGTGCTTCACCATTCAAAAAAGAGTTACATAAAATAAGACCTTTTAAAGGAAGTTTAAAGGTTGCAAAAAGAATGAGAATGTTATTTGAGAACTCTCAAAACATTACTTCTCATGAAGATTGTGAGCGTGTGCAAGATCCCTATTCTATGCGTTGTATTCCACAAGTTCATGGCGCTTCTAGAAACGCATTTTATCATTTGTTAGAATTGGCGGAAATAGAAATGAATTCTGTTACTGATAACCCAATTGTTTTAAGTGAAACTGAAGCAATTTCTGGTGGTAATTTTCACGGACAACCTTTGGCAATGGCATTAGATTATTGCTCAATTGCAGCATCTGAATTAGGAAACATTGCAGACAGACGTTGTTATTTATTACTAGAAGGTAAATATGGTTTACCAAGATTGTTAACTAAAAGTGGAGGATTAAATTCTGGTTTTATGATTCCACAATATACAACAGCAGCTTTGGTTACAGAGAATAAATCATTGTGCTTCCCTCCTTCTGCAGATAGTATCCCAACTTCTTTAGGGCAAGAAGATCATGTTTCTATGGGAAGTATTTCTGGACGACAATTCAATGAAATTTTAGGGAATTTAGAAAAAATATTAGCCATTGAGTTGATGTATGCTGCACAAGCTTTAGAATTTAGAAGACCGAACACATTTTCGAAAATCATTGAAAAAAATCATAATATAATAAGAGAAAAAGTTGCTAAATTAGAGGAAGATAGGTTGCTAAAAGATGACATTAACAACATGATTCAATTGGTAAAAAACAAAAAACTCATTGTAAAATAAAATTAGATATGACATTTAAAGAACAAGTTTTACAAGGAATTCCGAAAAAATTACCAGCAAAAAAAAGCTATCCTAAAGAGGCAAACAGCGCTCCAAAAAGGAAAGATATTTTATCTGTAGAAGAAAAACAATTAGCAATAAAAAATGCATTACGTTATTTCCCCAAAGAATGGCATAAAGAATTAGCAATAGAATTTGCGAACGAATTAAAAGAATTTGGGAGGATTTATATGTACAGATTTAAACCCGATTATAAAATTCACGCAAGAAACATTCAAGATTATCCTGCAAAAACAATCCAAGCAGCTGGCATTATGCTAATGATTCAAAATAATTTGAATCCTGATGTTGCACAGCATCCAGAAGAGTTAATAACTTATGGAGGAAATGGTGCCGTTTTTCAGAATTGGGCACAGTATCTTTTGGTGATGCAATATTTAGCAATAATGACAAATGAGCAAACGTTGCATTTGTATTCTGGTCATCCTATGGGTTTATTTCCTTCATCTAAAAACGCGCCAAGAGTAGTGGTTACCAATGGAATGATGATTCCTAATTACTCTAAAACAAATGATTGGGAAAAAATGAATGCTTTAGGCGTTACACAATATGGACAAATGACAGCTGGCTCATTTATGTATATTGGTCCTCAAGGAATTGTTCATGGAACTACCATTACTGTAATGAATGCATTTCGAAAAATCTTAAAAAAAGATGAAAATCCGAATGGAAAAATATTTTTAACAGCAGGTTTAGGAGGCATGAGTGGTGCACAACCAAAAGCAGGAAATATTGCAGGCTGTATTACTATTTGTGCAGAAGTAAATCCAAAAGCAGCTACCAAAAGACACGAACAAGGTTGGGTAGATGTTTTAATAGATGATATAAATATTTTAGTTGAAAGAACATTAAAAGCCAAAAAAAATAACGAAGTCGTTTCCATCGCATTTATTGGAAATATTATTGATGTTTGGGAAAAATTTGATGAAGAAAACATATTTATACATATTGGCTCAGATCAAACTTCACTTCATATTCCTTGGACTGGTGGTTATTATCCTGCAGATATAACTTATGAAGAATCTAATTTTTTAATCAAAGAAAATCCTGATTTATTTAAAGAAAAAGTACAAGAATCTTTACGTAGACATGCAAGATCCATCAATAATCACACTAAAAAAGGAACGTATTTTTTTGATTATGGAAATGCCTTTTTATTAGAATCTTCAAGAGCTGGAGCAGATGTTATGGCAGATAATAATATCGACTTTAAATACCCTTCTTATGTTCAAGATATTTTAGGCCCAATGTGTTTCGATTATGGTTTTGGTCCTTTTAGATGGGTTTGTGCTTCTGGAAAGCAAAAAGATTTAGATAAAACTGATAAAATTACTGCCAAAGTTTTAAGAAAGTTGATGAAAAACTCGCCAAATGAAATTAAATTGCAAATGCAAGATAATATCACTTGGATCAAAAATGCAAAATCAAACAAAATGGTAGTGGGTTCTAAAGCAAGAATTTTATATGCAGATGCAGAAGGACGTATTAAAATTGCAAAAGCATTTAATAAAGCAATTAAAAAAGGTAAAATTGGTGCTGTAATTTTAGGAAGAGATCATCATGATGTAAGTGGAACAGATTCTCCTTTTAGAGAAACTTCTAACATTTACGATGGTAGTAAATTTACAGCAGATATGGCTATTCATAACGTAATTGGCGATAGTTTTAGAGGCGCAACTTGGGTTTCAATTCACAATGGTGGTGGTGTTGGTTGGGGAGAAGTTATTAATGGTGGTTTTGGAATGTTGTTAGATGGATCTAAAAAAACAACTAAAAATATAGAAAACATGCTTTTTTATGATGTAAATAATGGGATTGCAAGAAGAAGTTGGGCAAGAAATAAAGAAGCCATTTTTGCCATAAAAAGAGAAATGGAAAGAACGCCAAACCTAAAAGTAACTTTACCTAATGTAGTGGAAGAAAATCTTTTAAAAGACTTATTTTAATGAGAACACTTTTTAAAAATATCAAAGAATTAATTCAGGTTAGAGAAGAAAAAATAACATTTCTTTCTGGCAAAGAAATGAGCATTTTACCAACCCTAAAAAATGCTTATTTAATTGTTGAAAATGATATAATTTCAGACTTTGGAAAAATGGAGAATTGCCCAAAAGAAACTTTTAACAAGATAATTGATGCCACAGGAAAAATGATTTTACCTTCTTGGTGCGATTCTCATACACATTTGGTTTTTGCAGGTAATAGAGAAAGTGAATTTGTAGATAGAATTAAAGGTCTTTCTTACCAAGAAATTGCAAATAATGGGGGTGGAATTTTAAATTCAGCTAAAAAACTACAAGCAACTTCAGAAGATGATTTATATACTCAAAGTAAAGTTCGTTTAGAAGAAATTATACAATTAGGAACTGGAGCTGTAGAAATTAAATCTGGTTATGGTTTAACAAAAGATTCCGAATTAAAAATGCTGCGAGTTATAAAAAAACTCAAAGAAAATTATCCTATTGAAATAAAAGCTACTTTTTTAGGTGCACATGCAGTTCCTGACGAATTTAAAAATAACAAAAGCAGCTATTTACAAATGTTGATTGATGATATTTTACCAACAATCAAAAAAGAAAATTTAGCAGATTTTATAGATATTTTCTGTGAAACTGGTTATTTTTCTGTGGATGATACCAATAAAATTTTAAAAGCTGGAAAAGAATTTGGTTTGGTTGGTAAAATTCATGTAAATCAATTTAATTCTATTGGAGGCATTCAAGCTGGTGTAAAAAACAATGTACTTTCTGTAGATCATTTAGAAGAAATGCGAGCTGAAGATATTGAAGCTTTAAAGAAAACCAAAACAATGCCAGTTGCTTTGCCAAGTTGTTCTTACTTTTTAGGAATTCCTTATACACCAGCAAGAAAAATGATTGACCAAGGTTTGCCTTTGGCTTTGGCAACTGATTATAATCCTGGCTCTACACCTTCTGGAAACATGAACTTTGTAGTTGCAACTGCTTGCATAAAAATGAAAATGACACCAGAAGAAGCCATCAATGCAGCAACCATAAATGGTGCTTACGCTATGAATTTAAGTGATAATGTAGGTTCAATTACAAAAGGTAAATTGGCAAATTTAATTATAACCAAAGAAATTAATTCTTATAATTTTATACCATATTCTTTTGGAAATCATTGTATTGAAAAAGTATTTTTGAAAGGAAAAGAAATCAAAAACTCATAAATATGGATTTTTTTAAAGATTTGAATGTTGGCTATAAAGCTGGAACTAAAGATAATTATTCAGGAAGAAAATCGAAAGTTAAAAATCAATATTGGCATCAAGAAATTTCAGCTGCTAATATTGAAGATTCTCTTATTGAAAATAAGCCCAATATTGGCATCATTGGCTACGTTTGTGATGAAGGCGTAAAAAGAAATCAAGGTAGAATTGGCGCTAGAAAAGGACCAAAAAGCGTAAGAAACCAATTAGGGAAACTTCCAATTCATTTTGAAAACAAACATATTGTAGATTTTGGAGATGTTATATGTGTTGATGATAATTTAGAAGATTGCCAAGCAGCACTTTCAAAAATAATCTCTAAATTAATTACAAATAAAGTTTTACCAATTGCAATTGGTGGTGGACATGATATTGCTTTTGCAAACTTTAACGGAATTAAAGATGCCTTAAAAAATTCAACAAAAAACAACATCGGAATTATAAATTTTGATGCACATTTTGATTTAAGAAAAGTTGAAAATCAACCAAATTCAGGAACTCCTTTCAATCAAATTTTATCAGAAAATAAAAATGCAAGTTATTTTGCTATTGGCATTCAACAACAATCAAACACGAAAGAATTATTTGAAATTGCATCTAAAAATAATGTTTCTTTTGTTTCCAATTTTGAATGTGAAACTTTTAACATCGACCTAAAAAACAAGTTAAATTTATTTATTGAAAAAGTAGATTACTTGTACATCACTATAGATTTAGATGGATTTTCCTCTGCTTTTGCTCCTGGAGTAAGCGCTCCTTCTTCACTTGGTTATGCTCCAAATTTTGTATATCAAGTAATCACCTTTCTATTTCAAAGTAAAAAGGTGATTTCTTGTGATATTGCAGAATTAAATCCAGATTTTGATATCGATAACTCTACAGCAAAGTTGGCTGCAAAATTGTTAGATTTTATGGTTTTAAATGCTTAATTCCTACAATTTATTCTCAATAATATTCTCCACAACTTCAGGGTTTAACAACGTAGAAATATCACCCAAATTATCCATTTCATTAGAGGCTATTTTACGTAAAATACGTCGCATAATTTTTCCTGAACGTGTTTTTGGCAAGCCTTCAGAAAATTGAATTTTATCTAATTTTGCAATCGGCCCAATTCTGTCTGTAATTAATTGGTTAATTTCTTTTCTTAAATTATTGTGATCTCTACTTTCTCCAATATCTTTTAAAGTTACATAGCCATACAATGCACTTCCTTTAATGTCATGTGGAAAACCAACAATCGCAGATTCTGCAACTGCAGGATGTTCATTAATAGCATCTTCAATAGGTGCTGTTCCTAAATTATGTCCAGAAACAATAATTACATCATCTACTCTACCAGTAATTCTATAATACCCAACTTCATCTCTTAAAGCTCCATCTCCTGTAAAATACATATTTTCGTAAGCAGAAAAATACGTTTCTTTATAGCGTTCGTGGTTTCCCCAAATAGTTCTTGCCATACTTGGCCAAGGAAATTTTATACACAATCTTCCTTCAACTTGATTTCCTTTTAATTCTTGTCCATTTTCATCCATTAAAGCAGGCTGAACTCCTATAAAAGGCAAGGTTGCATACGTTGGTTTTGTTGGAGTTACATAAGGAATTGGGGTGATCATAATTCCACCAGTTTCTGTTTGCCACCAAGTATCTATAATCGGACTTTTCTTTTTCCCAATTGTGTCATTATACCAATGCCAAGCTTCTTCATTGATCGGTTCTCCAACAGAACCTAAAACTTTTAAGGTTGATAAATCATATTGATCCACCAATTCTGTTCCGTGTTTTGCCAAAGCTCTAATGGCTGTGGGTGCTGTATAAAATTGAGTTACTTTATGCTT
>CAXBPL010000087.1:0-8396 GCA_963977615.1 uncultured Polaribacter sp.
TAGCAATCAAAAAACCAACTAGAAAAACCAAAATATATCTTGAAATGCGCATTTTTTTCTTTATATATATAATAATCTTCAAAAAAGAAGACTTATCGAATTTTTAGATTACAATTTAGTTTATTTTTTTTTCTATTTTGATAAAATAATCTATAAATGTTTATCAAACAGATCTGTAACATTTCTTAGTATTTTACTACTTATATATTAAAGACTAAAACAATGCTTGGTGCTGGAATAGCTGTTCAATCGATAATTACAAACTTGAAAAATAATTCAAGGAATAAAGCACGTAAAAAATTTTTTGATCGAGAAAATAGATTAGACATTAAAAAACGTAAAAATCTAATTTCTTCAAAAGAAAAGGAACTTTCTCAAGAAGCAAGAGAAAATATTCAAAAGAAAATTAAAAGTCAGCGAAAAAAAGAAAGAATTGTTAACTTTATTATTATCATTATTTCTTTACTCTTAGCAATAATACTATTTCCAATTATAGCTGCACCTTTCTTAAACGTTTTATAAAACAAAAATCCTCATTAATTACAATGAGGATTCATATTTACAATATATTTTAATGTAAAAACAAAATTACATTCTCTGTAACCAAGTTTTTACAGAAACTTCTGCTTTAATTATTTCTTTTAAATCTGCAATAGCAACACGTTTTTGTTCCATAGAATCTCTATGTCTTATAGTAACACATTTATCTGTTAAAGAATCATGATCTACAGTAATACAGAAAGGTGTTCCTGCTGCATCTTGTCTTCTATAACGTTTACCAACTGCATCTTTTTCATCATAAAAAACATTAAAATCCCATTTTAAGTCTTCCATAATCTCTTTAGCAACTTCTGGCAAACCATCTTTCTTTACTAAAGGAAAAATTGCTGCTTTATAAGGTGCTAAAACTGCTGGTAATTTTAAAACTGTTCTTGTGGTTCCATTTTCCAATTCTTCATCAACTAAAGAATTAGAGAAAACTGCCAAAAACATTCTATCCAAACCAATAGAAGTTTCTACAACATAAGGTGTGTAACTTTTATTTTCTTCATGGTCAAAATATTGTAATTTTTTTCCTGAATGCTCTTCATGCGCTTTTAAATCAAAGTCAGTTCTTGAGTGAATTCCTTCTAATTCTTTAAAGCCAAAAGGGAAATTAAACTCAATATCTGCTGCTGCATCTGCATAATGTGCTAACTTATCATGGTCATGAAAACGATAATTTTCTGCGCCCATTCCTAAACTTAAATGCCATTTCATTCTGGTTTGCTTCCAGTTTTCATACCATTCTTTTTGCGTTCCTGGTTTTACAAAATATTGCATTTCCATTTGTTCAAACTCACGCATTCTAAAAATAAACTGTCTTGCAACAATTTCATTTCTAAAAGCTTTACCAGTTTGTGCAATTCCGAAAGGAATTTTCATTCTCCCCGTTTTTTGCACATTTAAGAAGTTTACAAAAATACCTTGTGCAGTTTCTGGTCTTAAATATACTTGCGTAGAATTTTCTGCTGATGCTCCAATTTTGGTTCCAAACATTAAGTTGAATTGCTTCACTTCTGTCCAGTTTTTAGAACCTGTTAAAGGATCTGCAATTTCCAATTCTTCAATCAATAGTTTAACATCGGCTAAATCTTCATTAGATAAAGATTTCCCCATTCTTGCTAAAATCGATTTTATTTTTTCTTGATAACCAACAACTCTTCCATTGGTTGCCAAAAATTCTTCTTTATCAAAAGCATCTCCAAAACGTTTTGCAGCTTTGTCTACTTCTTTATTTATTTTGCCTTCAATTTTTGCACAATAATCTTCTATCAAAACATCTGCTCTGTAGCGTTTCTTAGAATCTTTGTTATCAATTAAAGGATCGTTAAAAGCATCTACATGTCCAGAAGCTTTCCAAGTAGTTGGGTGCATTAAAATTGCAGCATCAATACCTACAATATTTTCGTGCATTTGCACCATTGCTTTCCACCAATAATCTCTAATATTTTTCTTTAGCTCAACTCCATTTTGAGCATAATCGTATACTGCAGCTAAACCGTCATAAATTTCAGAAGACTGAAAAACATAACCATATTCTTTTGCGTGCGATAAAACTTTTTTAAATTGATCTTCTTGTTTTGCCATAATGAGGGCAAATATACACGTTTACAGAAGTTTTTCAAGAAAAAAATTACTCGACTTTTTTACAATGATAAATAAATGCTGGTGGAATATTTAAAGGCTCAAACTCTAATGAAATAGCTTCTTTAAATACTTTTTTGAGTTTTTTGTAATACGTTAAACTGTATTGATATTGTATAAATGTTCCGTTATTTTCTAAAATTTTATAAGAATTTTTTAGAATTTCATCCGAAACTTCATCAGGAATAATAGTAAGTGGCAAACTAGAGATGATACAACATACTTTGTGGATGTTTAGTTTTGCTAGTTCTTCTTCTATTTTTTCTGCAGAAGCTTTTAAAACAATTAATTGTGGATGTTCTATTTTTTTTAATTGATGATAAAAATTATCATTAATTTCGAAACAAATTAGGGTTGCATTGGGTGCTAAACTTTCTAAAATATAATTGGTAATTGCGCCATTTCCTGGACCTAATTCTACTAAAACCTCTGCTTTTTGAAAATCGATTTTACGTAACATTTTTCTCGACAAAAACCTTGAACTTGGCGCAATTGTACCTAACGTTTTAATGTTTTTTACAGCTTCTCTAAAAAAATTTATTTTGCTAGACAATCGTTTTTTTGTTGATTATTACTTATATTTCTAAAAAATGTTGTGTAAAGATGATACTTTTAAAAGACTTATTCCATCTTTTTTATCCTAAACTGTGTGTTGTATGCGATACAAATTTAATTGAAAACGAAAACGTGCTCTGCACACTTTGCAGGCATGATTTACCACTCACTAACTTCCAGGAATTTACAAATAACAAAGTAACGCAAACTTTTTACGGAAGTGTTTTAATTGAAAAAGGATTTGCCTTATTGTTTTACAGAAAAAAAGGAAGCACGTTGCAATTAATTCACGATTTAAAATACAAAGGCAATGAAGATATTGGTGTTTTCTTTGGCAATTGGCTTGGAGAAATGCTCGCAGAAAATCAAGAATTTAAAGATGTCAATTTTATAATTCCTGTGCCTTTACATCCTAAAAAAATGCGTGAAAGAGGCTATAATCAAGTTACAAAATTTGGCGAAAGAATAAGTTTTTACTTGAAAATTCCTTTTATAAATGAGGAGCTTGTCAGGATTTCATCAACAAAAACACAAACGTTTAAATCTCGTTTTGAACGCTTTAATCATTTAGATACTAAATTTCATTTAAAAAATCCAGCAAAATTTAACAACAAACATATTTTGTTAATTGATGATGTAATAACAACTGGTGCAACTTTAGAGGCCTGTGCAAAAGAGTTCTTAAAAGCAGAAAATTGTAAAATAAGCATTTTAACCATGGCATATACTGAATGAATTTTATAATTTTATATTCGAAAAATAATCGTTAATTTGTATAAAATTTACTTTGTGAAAATAGTTTTCAGATTTCTTTTTTTGTTGATAACAATCGTTTTTATATCTAATTGTGCTAGAACTGGAAGACCTGATGGTGGTCCAAAAGATGAAGATGCGCCTTTGTTTGTCATTGCAAAACCAGCAAATGAAACCATAAATTTCAACAAAAAAGAAATTATCATCGAGTTTGATGAGTTTATAAAGTTAAAGGACGTTAATAAACAAATGGTAGTTTCGCCACCAATGAAAAGTCCTCCTATAATTTCGCCTCAAGGAACTGCGAGTAAAGAAATTAAAATTCAAATTATAGATACTCTAAAACCAAATACAACCTATATTTTTAATTTTGGAAATGCTGTAGAAGATAATAACGAAAGCAATATTTTAGAAAACTTCAAATATGTTTTTTCTACAGGAACTTACATCGATTCTTTAAAAACTTCTGGAACTATAAAAGATGCTATTTTGCAAGAAAAACCTAAAGATGTAAGCGTTTTATTATATCGATTAGATAGTTCTTTTAACGACTCAATCATCTACAAACAAAAACCAAATTACGTAACCAATAATATAGATACTGTTGGTTTTCAATTCACAAATCTTAGAAAAGGAAAGTACTTATTATTGGCTTTACAAGAAAGTCTTAAAGATTATATTTTTGATCCTAAAACCGATAAAATTGGTTTTTATACAGATACCATTCAACTACCAAGAGATAGTATTATAACAAAGCCAATTATTATTTTTAAGGAAAACCAGCCTTACCAATTTGCTAGAGGTAAAGAAATTACAAAAGGAAAAATTGAATTTGGTTTTGATGGTGATGGAAAAGATATGCAGATAAATTTATTATCTGATGTACCAAAAGACTTTAAAAGTGTATCGAAATTTATGGTTGATAAAGACACTCTAAATTATTGGTTTACACCTTTTGAAGCAGATTCTTTAAACTTTACAATTGCTAACAGAGAATTTTCAGATACGTTAACTGTAAAATTAAGAAAAAAGAAATTAGATTCTCTTATTGTAAGTGCTTCCTCCAAAAATGTTTTACATTTTAGAGATACTTTTTATATAGAAAGCAACAACCCAATTGTAAAAATAGATACCACTAAAATTAATTTAATTGATAAAGATACAGTTGCTGTAAATTACAGAACATTGGTTTCTAACAAAGAGAATAAAATAGGGTTTATTTTTGACAAGCAACCCAAAGAAAAGTATCGTTTTAAAGCTTATCCAGCTGCTTTTGAAGATGTTTTCGGCATTCAAAATGATACACTTAATTATAGTTTTACTACCAAACAAATTGATGATTATGCAAGAATTACATTGAATGTAAACAATGTAAATTCTAAAAACTTAATTATAGAAATTCTTTCTGGCAGTAAACAAGATCAATTGATAGAACGTAAGTTTATTTCTACATCTACCAAAGTTGTTTTCGATTTATTAGAACCAAAAAAATATACAATTAGAGCAATTATAGACGAAAACAAGAACAATAAATGGGATACTGGAAGTTATCTTAAAAAGCAATTGGCTGAAAGAATCATTTACAACCAAGCTATTAATAACTTAGATATAAGAGCTAACTTTTTCTTGGAAGAGAATTTTACGGTCGAATAAAAACAAACCAAAAATGACAAATTTCATGTTTATTGGTTTGTTAGTTTTAAGCATCATTTTATGGTTACAAGCGATTATTGACATTGTAAAAACAACCTTCAAACTTAAAGTTTACAAGATTATTTGGATTTGTATTGTTCTCTTTTTTCCAATCATTGGATCTCTTATTTATTTTCGATTCACAAGAAAAAAGAAAACATCTAAAAGAAGAGAATTTAAACCAAATTTCGGCAGAATTAAAGCCTAATTATTTTATTTACTGATTCAAAGCTTGCTCTAAATCTGCCAATAAATCTTCTATATCTTCAATACCAACACTTAAACGAACTAAAGAATCAGTAATTCCGATTTTTAAACGCTCTTGCTCTGGAATGGATGCATGACTCATAGTTACAGGATGATTCACCAAACTCTCAACTCCTCCTAAAGATTCTGCCAACGTAAATAATTTTGTGTTTTCTAAGAATTTAAAGGTTGCTTCTTTACTTTCGTCTTTTAGCTTGAAAGAAACCATTCCTCCAAAATCTTTCATTTGCTTTTTGGCTATTTTATGACCAAGATGATTTTCTAAACCTGGAAAATAAACAGTACCCACTTTAGGATGATTTTCTAAAAAATCAGCAACTAACTTGCCATTTTCACAATGTCTTTGCATTCTAATATGTAAGGTTTTGATACCTCTTAAAACTAAAAAAGAATCCATTGGTCCAGCAATTGCTCCAGCTGCAAATTGTATAAAATGAATTTCTTTTGCCAACTTTTCCTCTTTAACAATTAAAGCACCCATAATTACATCTGAATGACCTCCCAGATATTTTGTAGCAGAATGCATTACAATATCCGCTCCCAAATCTAAAGGTTGTTGCAAATATGGAGTTGCAAATGTATTGTCTACAGCAATTAAAATATCGGTATTTGTGTTTTTTACTGCTGATGAAATTGCTTGAATATCTGCAATTTTCATTAATGGATTGGTAGGTGTTTCAATCCAAATTAATTTTGTTTTTTGGGTGATTTTATTGGTTACGTTTTCAACAGAATTCATATCTACATAAGAAAACTCCAAACCATATTTTTGGAATAATTGTGTAAACATTCTGTAGGTTCCTCCATACAAATCGTCTCCAGCAATAATTTCGTCTCCAGGTTTTAATAATCTTAACACACAATCTATGGCAGCCATTCCAGATGCAAAAGCAAAACCATTTGTACCATTTTCTATTGCTGCAAAACTATCTTCTAACGCTGTTCTTGTTGGGTTTGCTCCTCTTGCATACCCATACCCTTTATGTTTTCCTGGACTGGATTGTGCAAAAGTAGACGTTTGAAAAATTGGTGGCATTACAGCACCTGTTGCTTCTTCTGGTTTTTGACCTCCGTGAATTGTTTTGGTGTTGAATTTCATTTCTTAAATTTTCTTTCCGTTTTTAGTTTTCTAAAAGTTAGCAAACAAGTTTAGCCCAGATTGAAGCAGCTGTTTGAGCTCTTTTTTGCCTTTTTCAGGCAAAAAAAGCGAGTGCTGAAAGCTGGAAATAGCTTCAAATAATAATTTTACAAAAATCTTTTGATAGATCTTATAATACCATAATGAATGCCCTCATGAAAATTATTAAAAGGAATTGCCATATTCATAGAGGTCATTAAAATGCCTGTACTTGTTGGGTATTCTGTATAATTCTCGAAAATTCCTGCGTTAAAATCTTCCTCTAAAGTGTCTGGTAAACCCATGAATAACTCTTTTACTTCTTCGAATTCTTCTTCTGTAAAAGTTTTGGTTGGAAACGTTCCTTTTTTATGAGCTTCAATTAATTCGTCTGGACAAAGGCAGTCTAAACCCGATAATTTATAATGCAACAATTGTTGTGTAACCACCAAATGTGCCACATTCCAAGCAATGTTATTTTTAAAACCTTCAGGAATTTTGTGAATTTGATCTAAAGTTAAACCTTCTAATTCTTTGAATGTTAGTGCTCTTGCTTTTCTTAAAATTTCGAAATGATTTTCCATTTTTTATGTATAATTTTGGTGATGTAAATATAATTTAATAAAAATGAAGAAAGTCTATTTTTTGCAAACTTGTGATACGTGCAAACGAATTTTAAAGGAAGTAAATACGGAAGGTTTTGAGCTTCAAAATATAAAGGAAAATGCTGTAACTGCTGCTCAACTAGATGAAATGTATGCACTTTCTGGTTCTTATGAGGCGTTGTTTAATAAACGTGCAAGATTATACGCTTCTTTAGGTTTAAAGGATAAAAACTTGTCTGAAAGTGAATTTAAAAAACATCTTTTAGAAGAATATACGTTTTTAAAACGTCCTGTTTTTTTGGTTGATGGTGAAATTTTTATTGGAAATAGCAAGAAAGTTATAGAGAAATTAAAAGAGAAGATCGGTTAAATCTTCTCTTTTAATTTTTTAATCTGATGTGATGTTTACTTTAGAATTGCTCATCATTTTTGCAAGTTCGTCTTTAGTAATATTGGTTTTTAAACCAAATAAAACCAGTTGATCTCCATCACTATTGGCTTGTAAAACGATTTCTTTTATCATATCATTTTCTTCTAAGATATAGAAAGAAGCTTTACTTTTATCGCTTTTTACACGAGCCATCGTTTTTAAATTGTTTTTTCTTAAGTACTTTTTAAAGTCTTTAGAAACGGATGCATCTTCGTTGTTAAAGACCATTAATTTAAAATCTCCAGACTTTTTTAGTAGTTTTTTAAAATCGTCATTGTCATCATCACTTAAAAAAGAACCAGCAAAAGATGCTGATAAATTCATTGAAAAAGCAGATTGTTCTTGATGGTTTTCGTAAAAGTTTTTAAAGGTAGTTTGTTGTGCAAAAGCACTTAAAGTTAAAAATAAAGATAAAATTGTTGTGAATAGTTTCATAATACTTGGTTTTCTTTTCAGACGATTGTAAAACCAAATTGTTACATAGATAAATTTCTTGTATTGAAAAATACAATTATGATTTATAAACTTTCATCAAACTTTCTGCTTCTTTTTTTGCACTCCAATTTTGTAGAATTTCGGCTCTTGCTTCTTTTCCTAAATGAGGGATTTCTCCTTGAATCGATTTCGATAAAAGTGTTTCTAATTCTGCAACATTGCCAGCTTCAAATAAATAACCGTTTTTATTATTTGTGATGATTTCTGAATGAACACCTACATTTTTTGTTGCAATTACAGAACATTCGCAACTCATAGCTTCTGCAGTTACCAAAGAAAAACCTTCCGAAAAACT
>CAXBPL010000088.1:0-8175 GCA_963977615.1 uncultured Polaribacter sp.
TCCAATCTAATAATTTGTCGATTCCAGATTGTACAAAAGTTACAATTAAAAAAAGTAGAATTAAAACTTCTGTTGGGTAATTGGATAAAAATTTCATAAATATTAAATTTTAAAACCAGCCTTTTTTATTGGTTTGGTAAATGTATATAAATTCTTCATCAGATTTTGTAAGGTAAATGATCCCTTCAATTAAACCTAATAAACTTGTTATGGTACCACATGTTATGATGGAAATACCTATAGTAATTAATCCTTCTGTGGTGTAGCCTAAAATAAATTTATGCAAGCCAAAAGTGCCTAAGAAAATGCCTAAAATTCCAGCTAAAACTCGTTTGCTTTCTTGTTTAGGAACAACATTTCCATGATCGTCAATTATATTCATATTTATTTTTAATTATTTGATAAGTTTATAAAAAAGCTTTGTCAATAGGTTCCCAAAGTTCAATTTTATTGCCTTCGTTGTCTAAAATCCAACCGAATTTACCATATTCAAATTCTTGCATTTCTCCTACAATAGTAACACCTTCATTTTTTAGTTCAGCTAATAATTCAACTAAATTTTCAACTCTATAATTAAACATAAAGTCTTTTTTTGAAGGTTCAAAATAATCAGTTTTTTTGGGAAAAGGACTCCATTGAGTGGAGCAATCATTTCCTTGTTTATCTTTCCACCAAAAAGTAGATCCATAATCATCTGTATTAAAACCTAAATGTTTCTTGTACCAGTCTTTTGACGCTTTTGGATCATCACTTTTAAAAAAAACACCACCAATTCCTGTAACTCTATTTTTCATAATATTTATTTTTTTAACGCATTTTCATAAATTGTAATCCATTCATTTACAGTAATTTTACTGCATAATTCGCCAATTAAATCAAAAGGAATTTCTTCCATTTTTTTAAAACGAATACAACTCTTACCCATATCTAATTTGCGTTTGCAATGTTTTGGATATGCTGCTACAAACCAATTTAAAAGGTCTGGATTTGAGTAAATTCCACTATGATATAGATTCACAGAATTTTTTTGTGAAGCAATATTTATAAAAGGCAATGGAGTTCCTGGTTGACAATGATAACCATTAGGATATGTAGAAAGTGGCACAAAATAACCAATCATTTTGTATAATATTCCTTCTTCAAATCCTTTAGGCAAGTTGTTTTTGATAACTGTTCTTAACTTTTGTATGGCTTCTTGACGTTCTTTTGGCAATTGCTCAACGTATTCTTTTGGAGTTTTTGCTTCGTAAGTCATCTTTTTTAAATTTATGTTGATGTTTTAAAACCAGTAAGTTAACAAAACTTTTCTTTTATTTTATCGACAATTGTTTGTGCCAATTTTTCTTTACTTTCAACAGTCCAACCTGCAACATGTGGAGAAAGAATAACATTTTCGGAATTGATTAAAAACTGAAAAGCATCAGGTATATTATCATCAGTAAAAAGGTTTTCAAAAGACGATTTTTCGTATTCTAAAACATCTAAACCAGCACCTAGAATTTTACCAGATTTTAGCGCTTCAACTAAATTGTTTGTATTTACAGAGGTTCCACGTGCAGTATTTATCAACCAAAAAGGCTTTTTAAATTTGTTGATAAACGCTGTATTTATCATGTTTGTTGTGAGTTCAGTTTCAGGAGTATGTAAACTTAAAACGTCGCTTTTTTCTTGCAATTCAGCCAAAGAAACTTGTTTGCAATTTTCATTACCAACAGTAGGTTTTATATCATAACAAAGTACATCAACATCAAAACCACGTAGTTTTTTTGCAAATGATTTCCCCATATTTCCATAGCCAATTAAACCTACAGTTTTTCCATCCAATTCAATTCCTCTGTTTTCTTCACGCAACCATTTTCCATTTCTAACTTCTTTATCAGCTTTATTTAGTTTGTTAAATAATGATAAAAGCATAGCTAAAGAATGTTCGCCAACTGCATTTCTGTTGCCTTCTGGAGCAGCAATTAATTCGATATTTTTTGATGTAGCATACTCACAATCTATATTTTCTAAACCAGCACCAACTCTTCCAATAAATTTTAAGTTGGTTGCTTTGTCAAGAAAATGTTTATCAATCTTAAAACGACTTCTAATGATAAAGCCATCATAATTATGAATTTTAGCTTCAATTTCTTGTTTTGAAGATGTGTAATCTTCATCATTTGTAAACCCTAAATCGTTTAATTGATGTATTAATAAAGAGTGATTAGCGTCTAAATGTAAAATTTTCATTATTAAGATTTATTTTGAATAATTTCCTCTTGTTTTTTGGTTATTTGAAGTGTTTTATAAACTTCATCAAAAATTTGAGGTTTGTCTGCGAGTATAATTAAGGTATCGTAAACTTGTATTTTTGTTAAACCATTTGGAATTATATAGCTGTTATCTCTTTTAATCATTGCTATTATTGCATTTTTAGGAAAACCTAATTCAACAATTTTTTTATCTAGCGCAAAACATTCTTTTGTTATGGAGATTTCTCTCATTTCAGCCTTTGGATGCTCTTCCATTAGTAAATCTGTACCTGTTAATTTTTTCTGTGTTTCTGGTAAGCCAACATTTAACCATTTTGCAACAATAGAAAGTGTGGTTCCTTGAATTAAAATTGAGGTAACTGAGATAAAAAATACAATGTTAAAAATCATATTTGCTTTGTCAATTCCTGCTAAAAGTGGGTAAGTAGCAAATACAATAGGAACTGCTCCACGCAAACCAACCCAAGAAATATACATTCGTCTTCTAAATTTCATTTTAAAAAATAGAAGGCTAATGAGCACTCCAACAGGTCTTGCTACAAGTATTAAGAAAACTGAAATTAATATTCCAATTCCCATATAAGGTATTATTTGAGATGGAAAAACAAGTAATCCTAAAGTAAGGAAAAGTACAATTTGCATTAACCATGCTAAACCATCAAACATTTTTAAAATGGTTTTTTTATGTATCAAATCCTGATTTCCTAAATAAACAGCACAAATATATATAGCAAGAAAACCATTTCCACCTATAAAAGTGGTTGCTGAAAATGTAATAAACATTAGCGCAATTACTAAAACAGGGTAGAGGCCCTCAAAATCAAGTTTTATATTATTAATGATGTATTTGCTAGAAAAGCCAAACGTAATTCCTGCAATTCCACCAAAAATCATTTGTTGTAAAAACAATGGAATTATAGAGAAAAAACTTTGGTCTTGATTTATTACTAATGTTAAAAAGGCTATTGTAAGCACGTAAGCCATAGGATCGTTACTACCACTTTCTAACTCTAAAGTAGGTCTAAGATTTGTTTTTAAAGCAAGACTTTTTGCTCTTAAAATTGAAAAGACTGCAGCAGCATCTGTAGAAGAAACAATAGAACCTAAAAGTAAACTTTCATAAATGGTAAAATCTGTAATGAACCAAACAAAGGTACCAAGTGAAACTGCAGTTAAAAAAACACCTAATGTAGATAAAACAATACCTTCCCTAAGAATCGGTTTAACAGCTGTCCAGTTTGTATCAAGACCTCCAGAAAATAAAATAAAATTTAAGGAAACAATACCAATAAATTGAGCAAGTTTTGGATCGTTAAAAACAATACCACCTATACCATCAGAACCTGCAAGCATTCCTATTGTTAAAAACAACAATAAAGTAGGAACTCCAAATTTATAGGAAGTTTTACCTGCAAGAACACTTAAAAGAAGTAATAAAGAGCCAACTAACAGTATGTTTTCAATTGTTAAGTTCATGTGTTTTCCATTTATATCTTACTTTACAAATTTACTGATACTTAACTAAATATTTGGCAAGAATAAAATGTACTTTTCCTCTTAATACTTCTTATTCTGTTAAATTATATGATTCTTTTTTTGAGTTAATTTAATCCTTGGTTTCATAAGAATTTTCAACAAAAAGAAAGTTAAGATGAGTTTTAATATTGCTCCTTATCACTTGGGAAATCGCCACTTTTTACATCAGCAATATAGTTTTCAAAAGCGCCAGTCATATCAGCATATAAATCTAAATATCTACGTAAAAATCGAGGATGAAATTCATGCGTCATTCCAATCATATCATGAGTTACTAAAACTTGCCCATCAACACCATTTCCTGCACCAATTCCAATTACAGGAATTGTTAAAGCATCAGCAACTTTTTTAGCTAATTTTGCAGGTACTTTTTCTAAAACGATAGCAAAACAACCAATTCTCTCTAGCAATAAAGCATCATCCATTAATTTTTCTGCTTCTTCTTCCTCTTTTGCTCTAACTGTATAAGTTCCAAACTTATAGATAGATTGTGGCGTTAAACCTAAATGTCCCATTACTGGAATTCCCGCGTTTAAAATACGTTTTATAGATTCTTTGATTTCTCTACCACCTTCTAATTTTATAGAATGTCCACCACTTTCTTTCATAATTCTTATGGCAGAACGTAAAGCTTCTTTAGGGTCAGATTGATAGCTACCAAAAGGTAAATCTACAACCACCAAAGCACGTTCAATAGCTCTAACCACAGAACTTGCATGATAAATCATTTGATCTAAAGTAATTGGTAATGTAGTTTCATGACCAGCCATAACATTAGAGGCAGAATCACCTACCAAAAGTACATCTAAACCTGCACTGTCTAATATTTTAGCCATGGTATAATCGTAAGCAGTTAACATGGAAATTTTTTCTCCATTTGCTTTCATTTCTACCAAAGATTTTACAGTAATTCTTTTGTACTGTTTTTTAGCTACAGACATAATTTTTTTATTTTTTTGTGGACGTAAATGTAAGAAATATCAATAGACTTTTAACAAGTTAATATTTTGTAAGTTTGATTAACTTATAGTTGATACCTACTTATTTTATAGTTTTAAACCTTAAAAACAATTTAATTATGATAAGAATTATTACGCTTTTAGTAACTCTTGTTTTCACACTAACAACATCAGCACAAAAAAATACGGAAGCAAATAATGTTAAAATAAATTCCTTAAAAGTAAAAAAGGTACTTGAAACTTTTTTTGATGGTTTGCATAAAGGCGATAGTTTAATAGTAAGTACAACACTTCATAGAGATATAAAAATACAAACAACATCCACAAATAAATTAGGAGAAAATATATTAACAACAGATACAAAAGAAAAATTGTTGACTTCTGTAGCCAATAAAAAACCAGAACATACTTATTTTGAAAAATTACTTTCTTTTGATATTAAAATTGATGGGAACTTAGCTTCAGTTTGGACTCCTTATGAGTTTTATTTGAATGGAAATTTTAGTCATTGTGGAGCTAATTCTTTTCAGTTGTTTAATAATAATGGAAAGTGGGAGATTATTTTTTTGGTTGATATGAGAAGAAGAGAGAATTGTAACGCATTAAAAGAAAAAAAATAACGTTATATTTGAGTTCTTTTAAATTCTAAAATGCCTCAAGAAGAAATTACTTTAAACCCTGATAAATGGATAGACAATTACGCTGACTATTTATTTAATTATGCTGTTGTTCGAGTTAATAATAGTGATGTTGCAAAAGACTTAGTACAAGATGCTTTTTTTGCTGCGCTTAAATCTGCAAAAAATTTTCAAGGTAAATCTACAGAAAGAACTTGGTTAGTCTCTATTTTAAAAAGAAAAGTAATAGATTATTATAGAAAAATAAATTCTAAAAAAGGCAAAGCTGAAGTAAGAATGAATTTTTATGATGATGGAGAAAATGAAGGAAGTTGGCTTGAAGAACGTGTGCCACAAAGTTGGAATAATAAAACCGAAAAAGACATAGAAAACGTAGAGTTAAAAAACCAATTAGATACTTGTATAGATAATTTACCTGAAAAATATGCGTTGGTTTTTAGATTGAAAACCATCCAAGAATTTGAAACTGAAGAAATTTGTAAGGAATTAGATATAACTGCGTCAAATTTATGGGTTATCATTCATAGAGCTCGAACTCAATTAAGAAAGTGTATGGAAGATAACTGGTTTAATAATTAAAAGATGTTTAAAAAGTTTAAAATAACTTGTGATGAAGCTACAACAATCTGCGATAAGAGCCAGTATAAAGAAGCATCATTTTTAGAAAAATTAAGATTAAATTGGCACTTTTTGCAATGCAAATTTTGTAAATTGTACTCAGTACAGAATAATAAAATGTCGCTTTTATTTGGTATAAAAGCTGCTGATTGCAAACAACATAAAAACTGTCTTTCAAAAGCAGATAAAGAAAAATTAGCTGCCGAATTTGAAAAGATGAGATTATAAACGTTTTGTAGTTTGATAAGCTACAATTTTTGATTTTTTGTTAGATTGAAACGGGATTTATAGGAATATAAATTCCGTTTTTTGTATTTTTGATATCGTCTTTAGCGAATAATCTAAAGACGTTACAAACAATTCTTTTACAACTTCGCTCAACCAAACTTAAATATGCATTTTTTACCAGAAAAAATAGATGATTATGTTGTGGAACATTCACAACAAGAACCTCAAATTTTACAAGAATTAAGCAAAGAAACTTGGCAAAAAGTATTAAATCCTAGAATGTTAAGTGGTGCTTATCAAGGAAGAATTTTAGCGATGATTTCAAAATTAATTCAACCCAAAGTTATTTTAGAAATCGGAACCTATACTGGATATTCTGCTTTGTGTTTTGCAGAAGGTTTAACATCCGAAGGAAAAATTATTACGATTGATAAAAACGAAGAATTAGAAACTTTACAAAATAAGTATTTCGAAAAATCTGGTTTTAGAGATCAAATAGAACAAAAAGTTGGGAATGCTTTAGATATTATTCCTACCATAAATGAGCAAATCGATTTGGTTTTTATGGATGCAGATAAATCTAATTACATCAATTATTTTCATTTGATTATCGATAAAATGAAACCTGGAGGCATTATTTTGTCAGACAATGTACTTTGGAGTGGTAAAATTGTAGAAGAATTAAATCCTAAAGATGTAGACACAAAAGTGCTTCTAGAATATAACAAATTATTAAATACTGATAGTAGGTTAGAAACTGTATTATTACCTATTAGAGATGGTTTAACAATTAGTAGAGTAAGGTAGGTTTATAAAGAAATCTTAAAACTGTCTTTTAATAGGTCCAGTTAAATCATCGATCTTATCTTTAACACTATCAACTTCTTTTTTAATGTCTTTTTTAATATCAGTATCTAAACCATGCTTTTTAGAGCTATCGTTAATTTCTCTTTTAATATCATTTGTTGCATCCTTTACTTGACGCATTCCTTTTCCTAAACCTCTTGCAATCTCAGGAATTTTATCCGCGCCAAAAACCATCACCACAATTAGCATGATTATAAAAACTTCTGGGCCACCAATAAATAAAATAGTAGTATTCATAGTAGTACAAATATAATAGTAATTCTAGTAAATATATTCAAAAGTATCTGTAAAAATTTTACTTTTTTTTATATACTTTTTTTAATTGCAAAAAAGGTTATAACCATTATTAAAGTATAGTGTTTTGTCTATAAGCATTTTATGATCCGACTCTTTTTTTTGTTAATAACTATATTTTTTATTTAAAGAAACTTGCAAATGTCATAAAAAGGTTTAACTTTGCTTTTAGTAACCCTAAAAAAACCCCACATAATGAAATCCCTTAAAAAAATCGCAGCGCTAGCTGTGGTGTTAATTGGTATATTTGCCTTTAGTACAAAAACAGCAACTATACCCAAATCAAGTTTAAATTTAGAAGCAATTAATGTAGTAGACATGCTATCCAAACAACAGTTTGAATGCAGACCTTCTTCTGATGTTATGTTTTATGTAGAAACAAGCATTGTAAAAAAGATTAGAGGAGCTAACAACATTAACGCAAAAGTATATCTTATAGATAGAGCTTCTGGAAATAAAAACTTATTAGCAGTAGAAAATTTACAAATTAATAAATTTGAAGGCGCTATTGCTATAGGTGATCATGATGCTATAGATGGTTTTGCAACCTCTAAAATAGCAAATGGCGATAAAATTATAGGAAGTTTAGAAAAAGCACCTTATAATTTTGAAGAACTTATTAAGTACGAAGCTATTTATAATGCATATATAAATGCTACCAACAAATTATTAGATTTAAAAAGGACTATTTAGAAGAAAACCAATTCAACTTACCCCTAGAATCTAAAACCTAAAGGCCTTGTGCTTTTAGGTTTTATTTTTTTATAATACTTTCATGTC
>CAXBPL010000089.1:0-7716 GCA_963977615.1 uncultured Polaribacter sp.
TTTTATCAGATAAACCATATTCGCTATAAATTTGATAGGTATTATCTGTTATTTTTCCGTTTGTAAAATAATCTGGATCTCCAAAAATTTCATTATAATCTGATATTGTTGTGTAAGAAACATTCACAAACAAATCTCCTTTTTCTTTGGTCCAAGGACTTTGAGCCAGTAGAGTTGAAGTTATAAATAGCGAAAAAAGTAAGGTTTTAAATTTCATATTTTTGATTTATATCTTTTTAGTTGTTTTAAGACTTCATTACTTACAAATTGTTTTAACAAATATTTGCTTTAAAATCTTACCAAAATTAGTACTTTTATTTGTTGATTATGAGCGAATTCGAAAACATACAGAAAAAATTACATCAGTTTACCCAAAAGTATTACATAAATGAGTTGATAAAAGGAGCAATTCTATTCTTTTCATTAGGATTTTTGTACTTCTTTTTTACACTTTTTTTGGAGTATTTTTTATGGCTAAAACCAACTGCTAGAACTATTTTATTTTGGCTTTTTATTGCTGTTGAAGTTTTCTTATTAATTCGGTTTATAGCAATTCCTATTTTTAAACTAATAGGTTTTAGAAAGGGAATTTCTTTCAAAGCATCTTCAAAAATTATTGGAGCCCATTTTCCTGAAGTTCGAGACAAACTATTAAATGTTTTACAGTTAAAAGAAAACGCACAAGAATCGGATTTGATTTTGGCAAGTATCAATCAGAAATCTGCAGAATTACAACCAATTCCGTTTGTAAAAGCTGTTGATTTTAAAGAGAATAAAAAGTATTTAAAATATGCAGTTATACCTGTTTTAATTTATGTAATTAGCTTATTTACAGTGAGTAATGGTTCTTTAACTGAAAGTTTACAACGTGTTGTAAATCATAGAACTGCCTATAATCCACCAGCGCCATTTTTGTTTTCTTTGATGAATGAAAACTTACACGTTATTCAAGGAAAATCGATAAAAATTGAAGTTAAAACCATTGGAGAAGTAATTCCTAATGAAGCTAAAATCGTGTTCGATAATCAGCAATACTTTTTGCAAAATATTGGCAATGCTTCTTTTTCGTATACATTTTCTGATGTGCAAGAATCCATTAATTTTTATGTTGAAGCCAATGGAATTCAGTCTCAAGATTATCAAATTAACATCATTGGAACACCAACAATTAATAACATTTCTTTAGACTTAGCATATCCAAATTATTTAGGACGAAAAAGTGAAAGAATTCAGAATTCTGGAAATTTAACAGTTCCTGAAGGCACTAAGATTACTTGGAACGTAAAAACGACGCAGACAGATGAGTTGGCTTTTATCAACAATGATAAAAGAGAAAATTTTAAGATGGTTTCTGATGATAATTTTGAATATCAACAGCAAATAAAAAATGCGCTTAATTATCAAATATCGTCATCAAACAAAAACTTACAAGATTATGAGAATTTACAGTTTTCTGTGGATGTTGTAAAAGATGAGTTTCCAATAATTTCTGTGACTTCAAATATTGATAGCATTTCACGTGGAACAGCACAATTTGCTGGGCAGATTTCTGACGATTATGGTTTGCGAAAATTAGAGTTGATTTATTATGATGAAGAAAATGCAGAAAGAAAACAACAGTTCAATTTGCAAATAACAAGACAAAATATTCAAACATTTTTCTACCAATTTCCTGATGGATTAAATTTAGAAAATGGAATTAATTACGAATTGTATTTTCAGGTTTCAGATAATGATGCTGTAAATGGAAATAAAAAAGCAAAAAGTAAAGTTTTTAAATATCGACAAAAAACAGAAAATGAAGTAGAGGAGGAGTTGTTGCAAGAGCAAAGAAATACGATTAACGATTTAGAGAATTCAGTTCAAAAACAGAAAAAGCAGCAAGAACAATTAGAAAATATTCAGCAAGATTTACAGAATAAAAAAAGCATCAATTTTAATGATAAAAAGAAAGTTGAAAATTTTATTAAGCGTCAAGAACAATACAAAGAAATGATGCAAAAACAAACGGATAAATTACAAGAAAATTTAGACGAAAAAGAAGAGAAAGATAAAACGTTACAAGAGAAAAAAGAAGATTTAAAAGAAAGAATTAAAGAGCTAAAGAAATTAGATAAGCAACAAAAGCTGCTGGATGAAATTCAGAAAATGGCTGATAAATTAAATAAGGAAGATTTAGTACAAAAAGCCAAAGAATTAGCACAACAAAATAAACAACAACAACGTAGTTTAGAGAAAACTTTAGAAATGGTAAAACGTTTTTATGTGGAGCAAAAAGCGATGCAAATTGCGAATAAAGTTGATGAATTATCAAAAAAACAAGAGGATTTAGAAAACAAGGAGGAAGGTTCTTTAGAAGATCAAAAGCAAATTAAAAAAGAGTTTGACGTGATTAAAAAAGAGCTTGATGAATTGAACCAAGATAATGAGAAGTTAAAAGAACCTATGGAATTGCCAGATGTTGACCAAGAAGAGGAAGACATTGATGAGGAACTAAAAAAATCTGAAGAAAACTTAAAAAAAAATAATAAACAAGAAGCAAAAAGTAGCCAAAAGAAATCATCTAAAAAGATGAAAGAAATGAGTGCTAAAATGCAAAAATCGATGATGGAAATGCAAGGAGAATCTATGGAAGAAAATATAGAAGATTTGCGTAAAATTTTAGAAAACTTGGTTATTTTCTCTTTTCAACAAGAAGGATTAATGGAAAAGTTTAGTGAGACTTCTACTTCACATCCAGATTTTGGAAATGACTTAAAAAAACAAAATGAGATTAAAACCTATTTTGAACATATAGATGATAGTTTGTATGTTTTAGCAATGCGTTTGCCAAAAATATCAACCAAAATTCAAGACGATTTATCTTCTGTGCATTATAATTTAGATCAATCTTTAGAGAATTTTTCTGAGAATAGATTTAATAACGGACTTTCAAATCAACGTTATGTAATGACTTCCACTAATAATTTAGCAGATTATTTGAGTAACATGTTAAACAGCATGCAAAATAATATGTCTATGAAAATGGGTAAAGGAAAAAAGGGAAAAGGACAAGGTTTTAGTTTACCAGATTTAATTAAAAAGCAAGATGGTTTATCTAAAAAGATGCAAGATGGAATGAAAAAAGGTGGTGAAAAAGATGGAGATAAAAAGGGAGAAAAACCTGGCGAAAAAGGAAAAGAAGGTGACAAAGGAGAGAATGGAAAAGATGGAAAAGGAGGGAAGTCTGGAGAAAATGGAAAACCTGGTGGAGATGGAGAAGGCTCTAATGATGATTTAGATGGTGAATTATATGAAATATTTAAAGAGCAATCTCAATTAAGGCAAGAATTACAAAATGCCATAAAAGAAAGCGAAAACGGAAATCCGAATGGAAATGGAAATGCCAAAAAAGCATTAAAAACGATGGAAGATTTGGAAAATGAAATTTTGGAAAAAGGTTTTAATGCAGGTACACTTCAAAAAATGCAGAATCTAAACTATGAATTGTTAAAGTTAGAAAAGGCATCTTTAGAACAAGGAAAAGACGAAAAAAGAAAAGCAAACACGAACCAAATAGAGAATCAAAGGAATAAAGCAAAAGCATTAGAATTTAAAAAGCAGTTTTACAATCAAATAGAGATATTAAACAGACAATCCTTACCTTTGCAACAAATTTATAAAAAGAAGGTCAGAGAATACTTTTCTGACACTAAAAAGGAGTAATTATGATAACGTATAATTATGAAACTGAGTTCGCTTTAGAAGGCGAAACTCAACTAGAAAATTGGATTGAAAAAGTAGTTTCAGATAAAGAATTTGAACTTGGTGAAGTCAACTATATTTTTTGTGATGACGAATATTTATTAAAATTAAATGTTGAGTTTTTACAACATGATACGTTAACAGATATTATTAGTTTTGATAACTCTTTGGGTAAATTAATTAATGGTGATATTTTTATTTCCATAGAAAGAGTTCAAGAAAATGCAAAAGAATATAACGTAACTTTTGAAGAAGAACTTCATAGAGTTATGATTCATGGAATTTTACATTATATGGGTTTAAAAGATAAATCTGCTGATGAAAAAATGCTGATGAGAAAAGAAGAAAACAAAGCTTTATCGGTTTTAAAGTTTTGATAATCAATTTAATAAAAGAAAAGTTTCACGTGGAACTATTAAGATAATGAGTTTATTTACAACAACATACGACGTAATTGTAGTAGGAGGAGGCCATGCAGGAAGTGAGGCTGCTGCTGCTGCTGCAAATATGGGTGCACATACTTTATTAATTACAATGAATTTGCAGAATATTGCGCAAATGAGTTGTAATCCTGCAATGGGTGGAATTGCAAAAGGACAAATTTTAAGAGAAATAGATGCGTTAGGAGGTTACAGTGGAATTGTAACTGATAAGACAGCTATTCAGTTTAAAATGCTGAACAAATCGAAAGGACCTGCAATGTGGAGTCCAAGAGCACAATCTGATAGAATGCAATTTGCAGAGTGTTGGAGAACCATGTTAGAGCAAACTGAAAATGTAGATTTTTATCAAGATTCTGTAAACGGATTATTGTTTGATGAAAATAAAATTATTGGAGTTAAAACAGCTTTAGGTTTAGAGATAAAAGCAAAAACTGTTATTATAACTGCAGGTACTTTTTTAAATGGATTAATTCATATTGGTGATAAAAGTTTTGGTGGAGGTAGAGCAGGTGAAGGAGCATCCACAGGAATAACAGAAGAGTTAGTTGCAAAGGGTTTTGAAGCTGGAAGAATGAAAACAGGAACACCTCCAAGAGTTGATGGACGTTCTTTGGATTATTCTAAAATGACAGAACAACCTGGAGATGAATTCACAGAAAAATTCTCTTACTTACCAACTACAAAAAATTTAACAAAACAACGTTCTTGTTGGTTAACATATACCAATCCAAAGGTACATGAAATACTACGTGAAGGTTTTGATAGATCTCCAATGTTTAATGGTAGAATTAAATCTACAGGACCAAGATATTGTCCTTCTGTAGAAGATAAAGTAGATCGTTTTGCAAGCAAAGAAAGACATCAAATGTTTATTGAACCAGAAGGTTGGACAACGTGTGAAATGTATGTAAATGGTTTTTCAACTTCGCTTCCAGAAGATATTCAAGATAAGGCCATAAGAGCTGTAGAAGGTTTTGAAAACGTAAAGTTTTTAAGATATGGTTATGCTATTGAGTATGATTTTTTTCAACCTACACAATTAAAACATAATTTAGAAACTAAGTTGATTGAGAACTTGTTTTTTGCAGGTCAGATTAATGGAACAACTGGTTATGAAGAAGCAGCAGCACAAGGTTTAATGGCTGGTGTAAATGCGGCTTTAAAAACGCAAGGAAAAGAGCCTTTTATCTTAAAAAGAAATGAGGCATATATTGCTGTTTTGATTGATGATTTAATTACAAAAGGTACAGAAGAGCCTTATCGAATGTTTACATCAAGAGCAGAATATAGAACTTTATTAAGACAAGATAATGCAGATTTACGATTAACTCCAAAAGGGTATGAATTGGGATTAGCATCAAAAGAACGTTTAGATAGGGTTTTAGAAAAGCAGCGTAAAACAGATTTATTAATCAAATTTTTAAACGAAACTAGTGTTAAAGAAGATGAGATAAATCCTATTTTAGAAGCTAAAAATTTGGCGCTAATTAATCAATCTATGAAGTTGTTTAAGATTGCTGCAAGACCACAATTAGATTTTTCTGACTTCAAAAATGTTAAGAAATTAAATGCTTTTTTAGAAGAGAATGCTATCGATAAAGAAGTAATAGAGCAAGCTGAAATTCACTTAAAATATTCTGGTTATATTGATAAAGAAAAGAACAATGCTGATAAGTTAAATAGGTTAGAGAATGTAAAAATTCCAGCTGCTTTTAATTATCAGAAATTACAATCTTTATCTTTTGAAGCACGAGAAAAGTTAACGAAGATTCAACCAACTTCAATCTCTCAAGCAAGTAGAATTAGTGGTGTTTCTCCAAGTGATATTTCTGTGTTGTTGGTTTATATGGGTAGATAAAATAAACCATTTTAATCCACCTAAAAAGAAGGAACTCATATGTAAAAAAACAAATGTTCCTTGTGGAACATTTTAAAAAATTGTTTGTAGTTATGTGTTTTGAGAGTTTAGTAGCTTAATTTAAAAATTTATAAAGATGAAAATCTTAGCGCTCTTTGCAAGGCCTTTTTTTGCCTTTGAGTTTTAAAAACACAATAATGTTCCTCGTGGAACAATTCGAAAAAAACAGCACAATTTTCCAATAATAATCTTTTAAGTCTCTATTTGAATCGTCTCAATAATTAGAAAATCTCAATATTAAGTAGTATCATAAATGAATAAAAAAACAGACTTTTATAAAAACTTAGAACCTTTTTTAGAGTGTAAAGATTACACAGTTTCTGGAGAATTATATCATGTAAAAAAGAACACTGAATTTGATATGTTGGTTACAGTTCCTGTTCCAAAAAATTTAGGAGATTATTATAAAAGTGAAAACTATATTTCTCATACAGATTCTAAAAAATCGGTATTGGATAAAGTGTATCAATCTGTAAAAAATATTACTTTAAAAAGAAAATTAAAGTTGATAAATTCTTTTGGAACATCAACAAAAAACATTTTAGATGTTGGAGCAGGTACAGGAGATTTTTTAAAAGTTTGTAAAGATAATTCTTGGAATGTTTTTGGAACAGAGCCAGATTTAAATGCAAGAAATATTGCAGCAAAAAAAGAAATTATTCTTCATGAAGATTTATCAAAAATCAAAAATAGTAAGTTTGATGTTATTACACTTTGGCATGTTTTAGAACACGTAGAAAACTTACAAGAATATATTTCTGAGTTAGAAAATTTACTTTCTGAAAATGGAAGATTAATTATTGCAGTTCCTAATTATAAAAGTTACGACGCAAAATATTATAAACAACATTGGGCTGCTTTTGATGTGCCAAGACATTTATGGCATTTTTCGCAAACATCAATCGCTAAATTATTTTTTGAAGTAGATATGATTGTGGAAAAAACGCTTCCAATGAAATTCGATTCTTATTATGTTTCTCTTTTAAGTGAAAAATATAAATCTGGTAAAATGAATCCTGTAAAATCTTTTCAAAGAGGTTTTTCATCAAATTTAAAAGCAAAAGGCACTAATGAGTATTCTTCTTTGATTTATGTGTTGAAAAAGCAGTAAAAATCGATTTTAAAAAGAATAGATTCGTTTTTTACTTATAAATAATACATTTACCTTCATGAAATTAAAAAAGCCCTTAAAACGCAAGTTTTAAGGGTTTTTTTAATCAATATAATTTATTATAAAAAATAAAATTATAAATTTTAACTATTTAATAGATATACACCTAAAAGCGTAATCAAAAAATAGACAGCTAAGGACATTGCTCCTGCATAATCTTTTGCAAGACGTTGTCCAATCAATAAGAAAATTAAAACGACAGCACAAAGCTCAATTCCTAATAATGCAATTTCTTTTGCGCCTGAAGTGTACAATTGGTAAACTCCAAAAATCATCAGTCCACCTGCAATTATTTCTAAAATTAAAATAACGCCTAATAATAGAGGAACGCTATTTTTTAAAGGAGAGTTTTTAAAATGATCAGAAATAAAAGAAACGTTTCCTTTCCAATCTAATAATTTGTCGATTCCAGATTGTACAAAAGTTACAATTAAAAAAAG